>JABIHL010000090.1 GCA_018649665.1 Chloroflexota bacterium
GGGACGAATCGAAGCGTGACCGCCCTGCCGACCATCTTCTGCCCAGGAAATATAGCCCTTGCGCCATGAATCATCGCCTGCGGCCAGCCCTCGACCCAGAGTCCATCGATAAGCGTTTGGGTTGGAAGTTCGCCTAACTTGGCGAGTTTTTCATCTGAAATTGCGGGTGCGGAAGTCACTATCTTCTCCAATATCTATACGTAACTGCGTCAGGACTAAGCTCGACTAGGAGCCTTGCTTGAATTTATCGAGAACCGTTACCAGCGCAGCACTGGCGGGCACAGGAATATTCGCTTCGCGGCCAATTCGGACAACTGCGCCAAGAATGTCATCGAGTTCCAGCGGCTTGCCGTTATCGAGATCGTACTGAAGTGAGGCTTGCGTTTCTTCAGCTTCACCGATTGCATCGCTCATCTTCGATTCCACACACCGTGGTGGGAACGTAACGCCCTGCGACTGACCAACGGCAACAATCTCTTCCATAACCGTTCGAACGGTGTGCTCTCCGTGCGGGCTTGCAAGAACCTCGACGAATGAAGCCCGGGAAGCTGCCATGACAGATCCGATCGATCCTACGCTCACCATCTTGGCCCATAAGGTATCGACGATGTTGCTGCTGACCGCTACCTGCATGCCGTCTCGGTCGAACAACTTACGAACGGCTTCAGTACGCTCGGTCGTCGAACCGTCGTCTTCACCAAATTCGATCATCGCAGTCGAACCGCTTTGGTTGATGTGACCCGGTCCAGCGATTCCAGTCTCGATGTATGTAGCACCCTGAAGCACATGTTCGCCACCGAACTCCTCACTTAGAATTTGGCCAGCCGTCGCACCATTTTGAATCGTGAGAATAATCGTGTTTTTACCGATCATGCCCTTCATCGTGGGAAACGACTCTGCGTTCGAGTAAAGCTTGATGCAATGAAGAATCAGGTCGACTTCGCCAACAGTCGACGGGTCATCAGTAACCGGAACCTTCACATTGAAGTTGCCCCAGTGACTATCGACTTGTAGTCCGTTTTTGGCGATTGCTTCGCCGTGAGCACCACGGGCGATCAAAACAACATCTTCACCCTGATTGGCGAGAAGTCCGCCGAAATATCCACCGACAGCTCCCGCGCCCATTACTGCTATCCGCATTGCCAGTACCTAATCCGTTTCATTCGTATCCATGACCGCAAACTAAATTCGCCGACAACAATATCGGATTACAAACTAGATTGGCTTGAAAATATGTCGTGACTTGCTCGATAACCTACAAACTCCATTTCAACCAATTTGTCTATTATTCAATGAATTTATATTTGTTTAAGGAATGGAAACAAACCGCTGGTAAAATTGCGGGTCGAGTCAATAAAGGAACCAAAAATTTGTCAGAAACTACTCTCGTTCGATCCGGTGACCGCTCTCTCTCAGAACAGCGTCCGGTAAAGATCACCCCCGGCTACGTGCCCGATGCTGAAGGTTCAGCCCTAATCGAAACCGGAAATACCGTGGTGATGTGCGCGGCGACTGTAGAGACCAGAGTTCCGCCTTGGATGCGCGGCAAAGGCACCGGTTGGGTAACCGCCGAGTACTCGATGCTTCCACGATCGACTCGTGAGCGCGTACGACGTGAGCGCTCGAAAGTTGGCGGTCGGACGCAGGAAATCCAGCGTCTTATCGGGCGAGCGCTGCGATCAGTAACCGATCTTTCCGCACTTGGCGAAATTTCGATAATGCTCGACTGTGATGTGCTCCGCGCTGACGGTGGGACACGAACTGCTTCCATCACCGGAGCCTACGTCGCCCTTCACCAGGCGTTAAACGGACTACTTGAAGCAGGAACGATAGAATCGATTCCACTGAAAGACCAGATCGCAGCCATCAGCGTCGGTATCGTCAATGGAGCCGCAGTTCTCGATCTCGACTACAACGAAGACTCCTCAGCTGACGTCGACATGAACGTCGTCATGACTGGCGCAGGCGAATTCGTCGAGCTTCAGGGTACTGGCGAAGAAGCCACGTTTAGTCGATCGCAGTTGGACGAAATGCTCGTGCTCGGTGAAGTAGGAATCAAGAATCTACTCGAAGCACAACGCAATGCCCTCGGTCTCTAAAACTATTTGAACAACGCCGTCCGAATTGTCGATGGCATGGCCTTAGAAGCAGAAGAAACAAAAGAATCACATGGCGAAAATTACTTCAGTTCTCGGACACGAAATTCTAGACTCCCGTGGCAACCCAACCGTTGGCGCAACGGTAGTGCTGGATGACGGCACGTCGGCATCAGCTGCGGTTCCCTCGGGAGCCAGCACAGGCAGTCGAGAAGCTGTTGAACTTCGAGATGCCGACAAGAACCGCTTTGGCGGCAAAGGCGTTCTCAAAGCGGTTGGCGCGGTAAATGGCGAGCTTGCAAAGGTTGTCATTGGACTAGAAGCAACCGATCAGCAAGCTATCGATCACTTGATGATCGAGTTAGACGGCACTCCCAACAAAGGCCGGGTCGGCGCAAACGCCATTCTCGCTATCTCTCTCGCAGCTCTCTGTGCTGGCGCCATCAGTTCCGGCAGGGAAGTGTTCGAACACATCGCCCAGCTCGCCGGCAATGATTCGCCAATCGAACTTCCGGTTCCAATGTTCAACGTTCTAAACGGTGGCGCTCACGCAATGGGCTCAACCGATTTTCAGGAATTCATGGTCGTTCCAGCTGGTATCGACTCGTTCTCCGAGGCACTTCGCTGCGGAGCCGAAATGTACCAGTGGCTCCAGAAGAAGCTGCAAGCCGACGGACACGCAACCACCGTTGGCGACGAGGGCGGATTTGCTCCACAGGGACTAACCAACCGACAGGCACTTGAGTACGCAACTGCGGCTATTGAGGGTGCTGGATACAAGCCCGGCGAAGAAGTGTTCATCGCACTCGACCCTGCATCGTCAGAGTTCTACCACGACGGTATCTACGACCTCTCCCGAGAAAGCCGCAAGCTTTCGAGCGAAGAAATGGTCGAAGAATACGCGGCGTTGGCGAATGACTTCCCGATCTACTCGGTTGAAGACGGACTTGCCGAAGACGATTGGTCTGGATGGGAAGTGCAAACCGCCAAGACAGGCGATCGCATCCAACTAGTTGGAGACGATTTGTACGTTACCCAGGCTCGTTACGTTCAGCAGGGTATCGACACTAAGGCAGGGAACGCAGTTCTCGTGAAGTTGAACCAGGTCGGCAGCGTTTCAGAAACTCTCGATACCGTAGCCCTCGCGCAAAACTCAGACTTCGGCGTTGTAATCAGCCACCGATCAGGCGAGACTGAAGATACGTCGATTGCTGATCTCGCAGTCGGGACTTCCGCCGGTCAAATCAAAACCGGTGCTCCAGCTCGAAGTGAACGAATCGCAAAATACAACCGCCTACTTCGAATCGAAGAGCTTCTCGGCGATAAGGCACAATACGCAGGCAAACGAGTCCTACCTAACTAACGCAGCAACCTTTTATTTCGATCAAAATGGCACGAACTAAGCAAACGAAGTAGGCACAAACAAATGGCAAAAACGAAAGTTGGAATCAACGGATTCGGAAGAATCGGCAGGCAGGTTTTCCGAACTATCTCCGAGCGACATGGCGATACTCTCGAAGTAGTAGCGATCAATGATCTCGGCGACGCAGCAACCAACGCACACCTATTCAAGTTCGACTCAACATACGGTCGATACTCAGGAACCGTCGAAGAAAAAGACGGTGCTCTAGTTATCGACGGACGAAATATTCCTTCGTTCTCCGAACGAGATCCTTCCAAGATCAAATGGGGAGACGTTGGCGCAGAAATCGTTATTGAATCCACAGGATTTTTCACCGACGCCACTAAGGCTTCAGGTCACTTGGGCGACAGCGTAAAGAAGGTCATAATCTCGGCTCCTGCCAAGAATGAAGACCTCACCATCGTTCTCGGCGTCAACGACAGCCAGTACGACCCTGCTGCTCACAACGTTGTTTCGAACGCTTCGTGTACGACCAACTGTGTCGCTCCAATGGCGAAAGTGCTCCAGGATAGCTTCGGCATCGAGAGCGCTCTCATGTCCACAATCCATGCCTACACCAACGATCAGAACATACTCGACCAGATGCACAGCGATCTTCGCCGATCCCGTGCCGCAGCCAACAGCATCATCCCAACAACCACGGGTGCCGCTAAGGCTGTAACACTGGTCATTCCTGAACTCGCAGGCAAGATCGATGGCATGGCTTACCGTGTTCCAGTTATCACCGGATCGGTTACCGACCTGACAGTGAAGCTCGAAAGCAAAGCATCGCTTGCTGACGTGAACGAAGCTTATCGCCAGGCATCGATGAAGGGTTCTCTTCACCACATCCTCGGCTACTCCGACGAGCCGCTGGTTTCTGTCGACTACATCGGCAACCCCAACTCGTGCACGATCGACTCGCTAGCAACCTCAGCCGTTGGCGATGGTTTCGTGAAGGTAGTCGGCTGGTACGACAACGAGTGGGGTTACTCCTCTCGAACTGCCGACCTCGCAAACTTCATGGTCGAAAAAGGCATCTAAGCGTCGTTTGAATAAAACAGCTTTCGAAAACAACCGTGGCGATTATTCACCACGGTTGTTTTTATTGATTACAGAATCATAGGCCCCAGAACAATTTCGTCCCTATTCACTCGGTATTCCGATTGTGGACAAGGTTTTATTTTATTCGTACGCAAAGCACAACGAATCCGTCACGAGCCACCACCCAATCCCCATTTCAATAATCAGCCATCGTCTTTACACAGGCGTATAATTTCGGGCAATGCGTCACGATGACGCAAAGGTGTGGCGCGGGTTCGGTGTCGCGATCACATTTCACCCTGATCTCCTTACACAAAATTGGGCCATAAAAGCCCGACAGGGACGATCTCTAAAAGCCGGAAGGACCATAAAAAATGGCTACATCAACTAATGGCGCACGAGGCGCACAGCGTTGGAAAGAAATGTCAAAGCCGGAAGTCGGCGACTGGCGAGTAAAGGGCGGACTAGCCCAGATGCTCAAGGGCGGCGTCATCATGGACGTCGTGACCCCCGACCAGGCGAAAATTGCTGAAGACGCCGGTGCTGTATCGGTAATGGCACTCGAACGCGTTCCTTCAGACATCCGCCGTGACGGTGGAGTCGCACGAATGTCCGACCCCGACCTCATCTCAGGCATCATCGACGCTGTATCCATTCCAGTAATGGCAAAGGCTCGAATCGGTCACTTTGTCGAAGCACAGATTCTTGAATCTCTCGGTGTCGACTACTGTGATGAATCTGAAGTTCTAACCCCAGCCGACAATGAGTACCACATCGACAAATGGCAGTACAAAATGCCTTACGTCTGTGGAGCACGAAACATTGGTGAAGCACTTCGCCGAATCGGTGAGGGCGCAGCGATGATCCGCACGAAGGGTGAAGCCGGTACAGGCGACATCGTTCACGCAGTAACGCACGCTCGTCAAATTCTGGCTGATATTCGCACCATACAGAACGCACCAACCGAAGAACTCATGTCGCTTGCACGTGACTACCAAGCTCCTTACGAGCTAGTAGTTGAAGTTGCTCGCACAGGAAAGCTTCCTGTTGTGAACTTCGCCGCTGGTGGAATCGCCACTCCTGCCGACGCTGCTCTGCTTATGCAGATTGGTGTTGAAGGCGTGTTCGTCGGTTCGGGAATCTTCAAGAGTTCTAACCCAGCCAAGATGGCCGATGCCATTGTTCGGGCAACGACTCACTTCAACGACCCTGACATGCTTGCCGAAATCTCTCGTGGACTCGGTGACGCTATGCCAGGTATCGAAGCGAACAAAATTCCTGAAGACGAGCAGCTTCAGACCCGTGGCTGGTAGGCGTTCAAATTACTAACGCAAATGAAAATTCAGGCACGTCGATGCGACCTCGCATCGGCGTGCTTGCGCTTCAAGGCGATTTCGCAGAGCACATCCAGATGCTCGATATGATCGGAATCGATTCCATCGAAGTTCGAAAGGTTCAACAGCTTTCCGAAATCGATGGACTCATAATTCCGGGCGGTGAAAGCACGACCATCGTCAAGCTGCTTCACATGTTCGATTTCGTCGACGATCTAAAGTCGCACGTCGAATCGGGAATGGCACTTTGGGGGACGTGCGCCGGGATGATTGTGATCGCCCGCGAGCTTGCCGATCCCTACCCGACACCTTTGAACCTAATCGACATCGGAGTTGCCCGAAATTACTTCGGGCGACAGGTCGATAGCTTCGAAGCTGAACTCAAAATAAAGGGCATCGAAGGCGATCCCATGCGCGCCGTATTCATCCGTGCACCCATCGTGCAGGACACCGGCGACGATATCGAAACCCTGGCAACTGTCCCAGCAACCGGTGATCACCCGGAACAAGCCGTGGCAGTAAAATCTGGTCGAGTATTGGCAACTTCGTTCCACCCGGAACTAACGCAAGACACCCGACTCCACTCTCTTTTCGTAAAACTAGCGGAAGACGCCCGTATAGACGAAAATAGAACTAACGCTAAGCGACGTTTGACGGAGGAAACCGCAAGCAAAGTATGATCCGCCATCTTCACCCAACAGATTCACCCGGACTGCTGCAGTTCAGTCAGGCTTCGGGGCGGGGTGAGACGTGCAGTTTAGTAAGTGCACTGCAAGGCGGACCTAGCGGATTCCCGAGGGTTAAATACGCAAGCATCGCCCTATCGCCGCGAGCTTGGCAGGGCTGCTGGGTCGAAGCACACCGCGGTCGAATCGATGGAGTGCTCAGAGCAGGTCCTCGGTCTGGACCACAGGCGTGGGAAGTTGCCGAACTTTATCTTCGCAATACCAAGAGTGAACTAGCACTCGATCTTCTTGAGCAAATCTCAGTACCAGCCGGCGGTGCAGGCGCACATCGAATATTCATTCGCATACCAACCAACAGCGACCTGTTCGAACACGCGCGCAGGGCAGGATACGCACCCCTTTACCGAGAAAGCGTATTCATCGCCGAAACCGCCAGCACAGCGTTAACCAAACTCGGAATTCCCGATCACCCGCTACGACTGCGACCAAGAATCGAAGCCGACGATCAAGCTCTTTTCAAAATGCATAACGCCGTGACTCCAGTCGAAGTGCGAATGAAGTCGGGACAAACGCTGAATGACTGGTCATCTTCTAGCGAACGTCTGAGTCGAAAAACTGGTGAATGGGTTCTTGATCTACCAAACGGCGAGATCGGTGCGCTGATCCGTCGAAATTCGACTCGCTCGGGTCACACGTTCACCCTAAATTGGGCAACTCAGGCCGGTTCAGAACTACACGGACTACTCGCAGCTGCGCTGGCTGAAAGCAAAGATTCTCAAGTGTCGACAGTCGTGCCAGAATATCGGCCCGGACTATCACATTTACTAGCCACAGTCGGATTCACTGAACAGGCGCAATATGAGATTATGGTCAAACCGCTTGCTCAACAAGTTACAGAAGCACAAAAGGCGTTTGCGGCGATAAGCTAGCAACGTCATAACCCACAAATCACGAACAGGAGAAGTTCGAACTGGTAGATTCCACCGCACAGGTCGTCGACGACCTTCAAGCATTCATCGATATATTCCCTTATGAAATCGCCACTGCACTTGAGGCGCATGAAAATATAGGAGACCTAGTTGAGGTCGTTCTCGATCTTGGAAGAACCCCGGAAGCCCGGTTCTCAGTCGATCAGATAGCGCTCAGTGATGTCGAAGTTTCACGCGAGCAGATCGCTCACGTGGTCGAGCACGTCGGTCACTTTGGCGATGATAATCGAGCCGGTATCGAACGCACTCTCCACCGAATATCGGTAATGCGGAACCGAGCCGGTGAACCAGTAGGACTCACCTGCCGAGTAGGTCGGGCCGTTTTCGGATCAGTTCGACTCATCGACGATCTCATCCGCTCCGGAAAGAGCGTGCTCATTCTCGGTCGGCCCGGCGTCGGCAAGACAACGATTCTCCGTGAAACCGCCCGCGTCCTCGCCGACGAAGACCACAAGCGTGTCGTAGTAGTCGATACCTCAAACGAAATCGCTGGCGATGGTGATGTTCCTCACCCAGCAATCGGTCATGCGCGCCGTATGCAAGTAGCGAACACTAGCTTGCAGCACAAAGTGATGATCGAAGGCGTTGAGAACCACATGCCAGAAGTCATCGTGATCGACGAAATGAGCACCGAACTCGAAGCTCTCGCGGCACGCACGATCGCCGAACGTGGCGTGCAGCTCGTCGCTACTGCCCACGGAAACACTTTAAGCAACGTGATGTCGAATCCGACTCTCGCCGACCTCGTTGGTGGCCAGCAGACCGTAACTCTCGGTGACATCGAAGCTCGACGACGTAAAACGCAGAAGACGGTACTCGAACGTAAGCATGAGCCTACTTTCGACATCGTTGTCGAAATTCGTGAACGAAACGCCGTTGCGATTCATCCTGAAGTCAGCACAGCGGTCGACCGTATGCTGAGGGGAATCTCGATTCCGCAGGAAGCCCGAAGACTACAGCCCGACGGTCGAGTCGAAACGGAAGTCGAAGAAATACCCGGCTCGGAGTCAGAGTTCGTCCCAGCACCATTTGATATCGCAGACGTTGGACGTCGACGGGGCCCGCGAGATCGTGACCCAGGTCGAGAACGATCCGAACGAATCCTACGCGCCAGCAGCGGTCGCACCAACGGCATCTCGGATCTGAATCTTGATGATCTCGATTCACCTTCAGAACCCGCAGCACGAGTCATGACCAAGGTGTTCCCGTTCGGAATTCCAAAAACTGCTATTTCCGAGATCGTAACTGAAACCGACGCACCGGTGCAGGTGGTCGATTTCGC
The DNA here is from genome assembly GCA_018649665.1 of Chloroflexota bacterium. Taxonomy (GTDB): domain Bacteria; phylum Chloroflexota; class Dehalococcoidia; order Lucifugimonadales; family Lucifugimonadaceae; genus Lucifugimonas. The sequence goes on from JABIHL010000090.1 coordinate 8,834, forward strand.
AGACTCTGCAGAAATATTTGTGACAACAAAATCACACTACGGTCGACGACCCACTGCTGTAAGAAGAGCAGAGCGTGACGGCGTGATGGTTCACGTTCTTAGGCGAGGAACCAAGGAACAGATCCGGCAGTTCCTAAAACGGTTCAAGCAGGAATCGATCAGTGCGCCAAAACTCGAAGATACCGATTTCGAAGAACTCAACCAAAGCGGTCGATCACGCGAAGCACTGAAAGAAACCGAAGCGGCCATAAGCCGTGTCGTATCGGGAGAACAGCGTGTTGAACTTATGTCGCAACCGCCGTACGTGCGCCGACTCCAACACGGATTAGCCGCTCGCAATAATCTTGGATCAGCGAGTATGGGCAGAGAGCCTTCCCGACGCGTTGTAATTCGGCGTCGCAAACGGTAGGGTTCAGAGCATATTTCTGAGGCGACCAACGCCTCATCTACTGTCGAATACGAGGTATGAGCATTGGCTGGTAAGCAGCAGGAAGAAATGGATTTCGGAGCCGAGAGCGAGCGTATGAAAAAGCGCACCGTTGAAGGTGGCCTACTCATTACATTCGAAGGCGGCGAGGGTGTCGGAAAATCCACTCAAGCCGAACGCCTTTTCCTTAAGCTCCAA
>JABIHL010000091.1 GCA_018649665.1 Chloroflexota bacterium
AGTCGTGCCGCCTGTTGTGCTTGCTGTGGACTGGCAAGCGGTTGGTGTGTTGGTTGGTGTGATTGGTGCGATATTCCTAGCGATTTCAATTGGTTTGATCTCGTCCGTGCGCAAAATATCCCCCCCTAGGGTGATGCGAATGGGGCAGAACTAGCGGATTCTGTATCGGGTCGGCGAAGGGTTCGTCGAAAAGAAAAAGGCTAAGATTCGTTTCTGTGGAAGCATTACTTTCGATCGAAAATCTGACGAAGCAGTACAAGGGCGTTGTGGCATTAAACAACGTCAGCTTCGAAGTTTCTGACGGTATTACGGGGATTCTTGGTGAGAACGGCGCGGGGAAAAGCACGGCGATAAAAATCGTTTTGGGTTTGCTTGAACCAACGTCGGGATCTGCCAAAATTCTTGGACAAACTGCGTCGGAAAATATCAATATTCGCTCACGGCTTGGCTACATGCCTGAGCACGACTGCTTACCGTCGAACGTGACGGCAGCTGAGTTTTTGACTCATATGGCGGAGTTGAGTGGATTGCCGCCTTCTCACGCTCGTTCACGTGCTGCGGATACTCTGCGGCATGCTGGACTATTTGAAGAGCGCTACAGAGCCATGGGCGGCTATTCCACTGGTATGAAACAGCGAGTGAAGCTGGCTCAGGCGCTGGTTCACGACCCTGCGATTGTGCTGTTGGATGAACCGACTGCCGGATTAGATCCGGCGGGCCGAGAAGAGATGCTTGATCTTGTTCGCAAGACTCATAAAGAGTTCGGCATTAGCATTTTGTTTTCTTCTCACCTAATGGCCGATGTTGAACGCACGTGCGATCGAATTATCGTGCTGCGGGAAGGTCGGGTGATTCAGTCGGGTGAGGTGAAGAGCTTCACTGAAGAGACAGAAACCGTTTACATCGAAGTCGATACGAACAAAGAACAATTTGTCGCTGCGTTACGGCAGCGTGATGTGGAAGTGACCGAAGATACCGGCGGCGTTTTCGTTGAAGGTTCTGACGAATCGGTTTACGACCTTGTACGTGATGCCTTGGTTGAAGCAGAAGCGCCGCTACGCAGGATGGGCCCACGCCGACGTGCGTTGACTGAATTGTTCGAGCGTGATGGCGATGATTTCTCTGATGCGTCGAGCGGGGTGGGATCATGACGGCTCCACAGGACGCGACTGCCACGAACGGGGGACAGACTCGCGAAGGCACGGTCTTCGACATTGGCTACCAGCATTATGACGGGCCTCGGGAAGGTCGTAATCGATCTCGATATGCGGTCTACAAAGATGGTCTGAAGATTTCGTTGGGGATTGGCCGAGGAGCTAAGGCAAAGGTTCTGCCGTGGATGTTTATCGGTGTGTTGATGCTGATTGGCGCCGGCATGGCGATGGCGGCGATAACGATCGATCGGTTAGCGGGTGACGGAACTGCTGAGTCGGTGGGGCTACCTACTCACTCGGACTTCTACGGCATCGCTTCGATCATCATGTTTATTTTTGCGGCGATTAGTGCGCCGGAACTGTTGTGTCCTGATCGGCGCGACGGTGTGATCAATTTGTATCTCGTGCGGCCTTTGACCGGAACGGACTACATAGCGGCTCGCTGGGCGGCGTTTATGACGATCATGCTGATGGTTGCTTGGCTTCCTCAGGTGATTTTGATGGCTGGGCTAACGCTTGGCGCTTCCGAACCGGCTGAGTATCTGAAGGACAATTGGCAGGATATTCCTAAGTTCTTGGGTGCAGGTGCTGCGCTTGCGACTTACTCGGGAACTATTGCGATGCTGGTTGCGGGTTTCACGACTCGAAGGGCATATGCATCGGTGTTCATGGTGGGATTGTTCACGGTGTCGACGCCGTTCACTTTCGGTCTAGCTCAGGAGTTGGGTGGGACTGCTGGTCAGTGGCTTTCAATGTTCAATTTGAGCAACATTCCGATGCACGTGAATGATGCGATTTTCAATGCGACGAGTGGTGTGACGATGGATGCCCCGGCTGCTGAATTCGATACCTGGGTTCTTGTTTCTTGGTTCTTCTTGTGGACACTGTTACCTGCCACAATACTGTGGGTTCGATACCGGAGGCTGGCACCATGACCAATGCTTCAGATGCACCGACGAATGGCGCTTTGGGTAGTCAGGACGCGGTGATCAAGGTTGAGAATGTATCTCGCTGGTTTGGGAACGTTGTTTCCGTCAGTGACGTGTCATTCGAGATCAAACCTGGCATCACTGGTTTACTTGGACCTAACGGCGCGGGTAAGACGACGTTGCTGAGGATGATTACTGGGCTTGCCGATGTTTCGGATGGCAAGGTGACTGTTTTTGGGGAGTCGGTCAGGAATAATCCGGCTCTATATGCTCGAATCGGAGTTATGTCGGAACATGAGACTGTTTATCAGTTCATGAAGGGTCGCGACTTCGTAAAGATGATGGGGCAGCTTCGGGGTGTGAAGGACATCGATAACGCCGTTGATAAGGCGATCAATTTGGTCGATCTTTCTGATGCTGCATATCGTCCGATGGGCACGTATTCACGTGGTATGCGTCAACGCATGCGACTGGCTGCAACGCTCGTTCATGAACCCGAGATATTACTGCTCGATGAGCCGTTAAACGGGGCTGATCCTAGACAGCGAGTTCACTTCCAGAACCTGCTGCTGAGTTATGCATCTTTGGGCAAAACTGTTGTGCTCTCTTCACATATTTTGGAGGAAGTAGAGCAGCTCGCTGACACGGTTCTTCTGATAGTCAACGGGAAGCTTGCGGCGTCGGGAGATTTCCACGCCATTCGTGCCGCTTTGGATGACCGTCCGTACCACGTACGTGTGATTTCTGATGCGCCTCGCGATCTTGCATCGGCGTTGGTGAAGCTGGAGTCGGTTGATGCTGTGAACGTTGATCCTGAAGGTGCGATTGTTGTGCTGAGCAGGAACGTTCGTGATTTGCAGATCGAATTGCCTAGGCTTGCGAAAGCTTCGGGCGTGCGCGTGCGTCGTGTTGAACCTTTGGACGATTCGCTGGAAAGCGTTTTCGGATACTTGGTGGATCGTTAATCATGTGGTTCATTTACAGACTGACTCTTCGCCAGCTTTCGGGTCGATGGCGATTGCTGATAACGGTTCTTCTTACAGCATTGCCGGTAATTATGGGCGTGGTTCATACGCTTGTTGAGGATGCGCCACCTGACCATGATTTTCAGACGGGCGTTGTGGGTATGTTGGCGGGAGTGATTCTGCCGCTGGTTGTATTGGCGATTGCCAGTGCTGCTTTTACGAACGAAATTGAAGATCGAACGCTGGCGAATCTGACGCTGACGCCTATTCCTCGTTGGAAGATTATTCTGCCGAAGTTGCTTGGTGCGATTAGCGTTGCTGCGCCGATGATTGCGATTAGTGGGATTCTTACTGGTTACTTCATCTATGAAGGTGACGTACAGGCGATCGCTTCACTTGCGGTGGGCGCGGTTGTTGCGGTGGTTCTCTACTCAGTGGTGTTCACTTGGGCAGGGATTATGACGACGAAGGCGATAGGTTTTGGGTTGTTGTATGTGTTTCTGTGGGAAGTGACGTTGTCGCAGATCGTGCCGGGTGTTCGGTTCCTGAGTTTTAACCACTACTCGATGTCGATCATGCAGGCGATAGACGAGCGTCGGTTCGCGGATGAAGACATGTTGAGTACGGGCGTGGCGATTGGCGCTTCGGTCGGGGTGTTTGTGATCTTCTTGCTGCTGTCGGTTAGGCGCTTACGTCGGATGGATGTGCCTTAAGGGGCGTGGGTGTTAGGCGCGGGGGTTAGCGTTAGTCGCGGGGGGCGTTAGCTCCGGGTGTCGTCGGGCGACTTGGTCGCGCGTCGCAGCGTTAGTCGCGGTCGTCGTCGGATGACTTGGCTCCGCGTCGTAATTCTCCTACCGTAGCCCTTCCGTCTGGAAGGGGACTGATTGTTGGCTGACGTTGAATTCGTGTTGGGCTCCGGAGAGTTTGGGTTGCAGTCTAGGCTGGTTCACCATCGTTTTCGCTGATGGGTTCAGGATTTAGTTTGTTTCTGATTAGGGATGCGATTACCGAACCGATCAATATGGATAAGACCACCACAAGTGAAGCTAGTGCCGGCAAGTGGAAGACATCGCTCAAAAGCATCTTGATACCGACAAACACTAGTACCATCGCCAGTCCGACTTTCAAGTACGAGAACTTGTGCATGATTCCGGAAAGAGCAAAGTAGAGTGACCGTAGACCAAGAAGGGCCAATGCATTAGCGGTGAACACGATGAATGGTTCATCGGTTACTGCGAATATGGCAGGTATCGAATCGACAGCGAAGGCTAGATCGGTAGCTTCCACTGCGATCAGAACCGTCAATAGAGGGGTAGCGAGTAACTTCCCGTTTTTGCGGGTGAAGAACTTCTGCCCATCATAGTCATCGGATGTCGGTACAAATCGCTGGAATATCCGAACGATTGGATTCCGGGTTGGATCAGCTTTTGATTCATCGTGAAACGCTATGCGAACTCCGCTGAAGATCAGGAAGCCACCGAAGATGAAAATTATCCAGTGGAAATTTGCAAGAAGAGCAGCGCCGGATACGATCAAAATACCGCGCATTATTAGTGCACTCACCACACCCCAGAACAAGACTCGGTATTGGTAGGCTGCGGGTACTTTAAAGAACGTGAATATCAGTGCAAACACGAACACGTTGTCGATCGATAAGGACCATTCGATCATGTAGCCGGTTAGGAATTCTGTTCCGGCCTGGGTTCCTTGCCAAGCGAAAACAACTGCGGCAAACGTGAGCGAAATGGAAACCCAAATTCCGCTCCAAATAAGTGCTTCTCGCGGGCTGATCACCTTCGCTTTTCTGTGAAACAGGCCGAGGTCGAGAGCTAGCATTCCAACCAAAAATAGGTTGAATATTATCCAAAACTGAATAGGAATATCCAAAGAACGAATCCTTAAGCGTGATTGAGCAGGCAAGGTCGTTCGAGACCGCCTGTGATCGAGTAATTAGAGAAAGCCACAATTACGAGCAGTTTGTTGCTCGGCAGGCTGGGTAGCTAATTACTAGCGGATTCGGAGACTGTCATTCGGGGTGCGTACCGGATGAACAAAAAACCGTGGGCGGTATCGAGCCCGATGAATTCTTCTGAGATCGATGTCATTAACGCCTGGCGGCCAGGTGAAACAAGGGTGGTTCCATTTGGATAGCGTAGGTTGTTAGTTTGCTGGGGCATGATCTTCATTTTTGGACAGCATCTCGAGCAAATCATTGACCGAACGGTGTTGTTCGAGAGGGTGTCGCAGCGGTACGTCAGAGGTTACTGAGTACTGATTCTGTCGCCCAATTTTGTCAATTTTGATGAATCCTGCTTCAGCTAATTCACCCACAATACGAACCACGGCACGCTCTGTGATGCCGACTAGAGACGCTATATAACGAATTCTGATGTCAGGGTTTTGCGATATCGCAAACAGTACGTGAGCGTGGTTTGTTAAAAATGTCCAAGTCTGGGTAGATTCGGTCAAATGTTCATCACTCACGATTCTTAATTCAGGAAAATCATTACATGAATTATACTACATGTAATTTGGTTTATACGTCAACTGGGCCATCCGCGACATGTTCATCCCGGTTCCCACCTCGACCTCTATTTATAAGGTGGGCAGGCTGGGTGTTGCTAAAGTTAGGGTGCGGCTAGTTCGCCTTCTATTGGGAGGGTGATTTGAAAGCAGGTTTTGCCGGGTTCGGATAGTACTGTGATGTTTCCGCGGTGTTTGTGGACGATGATGTTGTAGGTGATATCGAGTCCGAGTCCGGTGCCTTTTCCGGGTTCCTTCGTTGTGAAGAACGAGTCGAAAATCTTGTGCTGGATTTCTTCTGGAATTCCGGGGCCAGTGTCTTCGAGTTCGACAATGACATCGTTATCTGAACTGTAAATTCTGACTGCCAGTTCGCCGTAGCCGTTCATTGCATCGACAGCGTTGTCGATGATGTTGGTCCAGACCTGATTTAGCTCGCTGCCGTATGCCTGAATCGATGGTAGGTTTTCAGCGTATTCGCGATGAACCGTAACGCCTTGCTTGAGCTTGCCACGAAGCATCAGGAGGCTGCTATCGACACCCTCGGAAACGTCGATGGTTTGTACCGGAGCTTGGTCTAGGTACGAGTATGTCTTCAGCGAACCGACGATGCTTGAAATTTGGCCCGACGCTTGTCCGATTTCGGCGAGTAGACCGCTTACGCCCGCTGATTTGCTCGCAAGAATTGCGACTGCCGGTGCGGCTTCACTCCTAAATGTTTGGGCAAGTTGATCGAGCTTTTCGCGGGTGAACCCGGCGTTTACGAGATCGGGTCCGATCTGCCAAGCGTCTTGAATATTGCGATCTTCAAGCCAGCTTTGGAGTTCGTATTCGAGATCGCTTCGATCGAGAGGATCTATTTCTGGTGGGGTGATTGCGGTTTCGGCTACTTCAGCAAGTAAGGCGGCAAGTGAATCTTCCTGCGTTGGTGAAAAGGCGAATCCGGCGATGGAGCGCTGTGATTGCGCGTACGATTCGACAAAATCGGTGAGTTGGGATGCTCCGCGTTTTACAGCGGCGGCAGGGTTATTTAGTTCATGGGCAACTCCTGCGGTGAGCGTGCCAAGTTGCGCCATGCGTTCGCTTTGGCGGAGCAGGCCTTCAGTGGAGCGCATTCGGGCGACAACGATGTCGAACATGGCTCGGGCGAACGAGGAGCTGTTGTCGAGAAGCTCGTCGAAGGTCGCCTTTTTAATCGTTAGGAGTGAAGTGTCGGAGCTGGCGCGTGCTCCCGCCATGCGTGGTGATTCATCGAGCAGAGCGATTTCACCGACAACGTCGCCGGGTCAGTGTTATTCGAGCTGGCTTGATTGCTAATCGTTGTGTTCTAGTGAGAAGTACTTGTGATCAATACTCGTATCTGTAACGTTGACTACTCTGAAGCCCGATGGATCGTCGCCTAGCGGGTAGCCGACGGGACCTGACGTTACGACTTCGATGCCGTTGTCGGTGGCGTAGTTGTTTTGGTGCCAGTGGCCTGCAAAGTTAGCTTTTATTCCGTGATCGGCGGCGATTTCAACTAAGGGTTTGCGGTACTTCTTTTTGATCGACCACGGGTTGTCGGCTTCGTTTGCCGATTCGACGAACAGTGGATGGTGGCTGAGAAGAATGATTCGATTGTCGTTTTGATGACCGGCGATTATCGCTTCAGCCTCGACGAAATCGAGCTGCTGTTTAGCTTCTTCCGCCATCGTTTTGGGAGATGTGAGAATAGAGGAATTGATGACTATAAATCGGACACCCTCGTGCGAGAAGGCGTAGTAGTCGGGGCCGAAGTTTTTCCTGTATCGATCGATGTATTTCTGCTCAGGTGTGAAGTAATCGGCAGTTACATCATGGTTCCCTGGCACCCAGTAAAGTGCGATTGAATCGTCGAGCAGTGCCCCGATTCGTTTCACTTCGTCGACCTGATCCTGATCGTCGGGATCGTTGACCATGTCGCCGCACACGACAACGAACGCTGGCTTCAGCCAGTTGGCGCGTTCGATGGCGCGTGTGAATAGGGCGGTTTCGGGTGCAAAACCTGTGATTTTCTTCGCTTTGCGAAGTTTGATTCCGCGTTCGGCGAAAGCGGCGATTTCCGCATTGGTTTTTCCGCTTGATCCAGCGAACAATCCGAACTGCGGATCGGCCAGTTGAATGAAAGAGAAGTCACTCATCTACTGTTTTTACCTTTAGATACGGGGGTTCCAACTTCTTGGAGACCGTATTTTGATTCGATTCACAGCCCGAAAATCGAATTGATAGGGGGTTATCGAGCAGCATACCTTTTTAGCGCGTTGAATATACCGCTACATGCTCGTTATCGATCAGATGCAGGCTATTTGATTTAGGCGCGGTGTTTTATCCGTCTCTGCCGAGTAGGCCGAGAAGGTGGGTTTGAGGGTTGCCGCTTTCGCTGCCCGACGTTGCCGCTTTGAATGCCGCGCGATAGTTGTCGTTATCGGCGATTGCCTGACCGAGTGGCATGCATTGCTCAACTAGGTAGGAATCGAGCGTGGCGTCTTGCTTGGATCCGATGGCGATGTCCCAGCCGTGGATGAGCGTGTCGAGGAAGAGTTCTTTTGCGTAGTCGGCTCCGCTCACTGGGCCTGATGAGATTTGGCACGTCCGCGTCATAGCGTCGGGTTCAGCAAGTATCGCTTTTACTTCGTTGGCTGTTCGTATGTACACGCCAGCGGGGTCGTCACCAACAAGGTCGCCTTCGAATTCGTTGCCAACTTCGGCAATGGTTCGACCGCTGAAGAGGGCGAGCATCCAGACGTTTTCGTAGACGATGTGGTTTACGACAGCTTTCACATCCCAGTCTGAGCAGGGAGTGTCGTTACCCCATGCGTCATCGGAGACGTTTTTGACGAAGTTGATGGACGAGTCGAGTGATCGCGTGTAGCAATCGGAGATTACTTTGGGATCCATTGCGGAGTCTGACATTGATGTTCCTCAGATCGTTTTGGGAGTGGGTTCGACATGTTGATAGGAGCATGCGAAATCAGGTTTATCGGGTTATATCACAGCGTTTGATGCGATTAGGGCTAGATCGATTCTGTGCCGTTGGGTTGATGATCTTCCTGTGTTCAGCGTGTACAGTCACGCCTCAAAGCCCAGCTACGTTTACCGGCCAAATATGACCCCGGGGGTAAAAATGATTCAGACCAACCAAACGCATATTGACTATTCCGAGCTGATGGACGAGATCGGACAGCCTCCCGAGGTGCTCGCGAAGCTGAAGGAGGATGGCGATTACACCGGGTTGACGAAATCGGTGAAGACGATTCTCGACGGACGTAATCGCGCCGCTGCGATTTCGTCGCCAGCTGGCGCTCCTTCAGATCCTCATTTGCATGCTGATTTTCATGAGTGGTGGATCATCATGAAGGGTGAAGTTGCTTACGATATTGGTGAGTACGAGCAGGTTGTCGCGAGCTTTGGTGACATTGTGATTGCTCCGTGCGGATATCGCCACGATATCAAGCCGTGGAAGGGCGATCAGTGCGTGCGGATGGTTGTTGGTTTGCACGATTCGAATCACGATTTGAAGGGTTTGCCTCACCCGCGTACTTTGCCGATTCCCGACGATTGGCAGCCGCCGAACATGATTCACACTCGGTTGGAGTGGATGATCGAACGGCACGGTCTGGAGGAGAACTGGGGCGAAGAGGTTGTGCTCGATCAGCGCAACAGGGCGAACATTATCCACACTCTGCCGGGATCGGCTAACAGGCCGCACTGGCACCCTGATATGGATGAGTGGTGGTTCGTGGCTAAGGGCGAGATCGAGTGGCAGATTGGGAACGACGATGCGTTTGTGGCGAGGCGAGGCGATTTGGTATTCGTCGAGGCGGGTAGGGCGCATTCGATTCGAACGGTTGGGAATGAGAGTTCGATTCGGTACGCGGTGACTTCACCCGATGTTATTCACTATTTCTTGGACGATCCTGACGCACCTAGACCGCCGAAGGACTAGCTGGCAGTGCCAGGTTTTCTGCGAGGTCGGCGGTGGGTTGGCTGATTAGTTGGAAGCTTCTGCTGAGAGTTAATGAGTGAGGGTGGGACGTTCGATCTGGGTCGGAGTCGGTTGGTTCTCACTCACCCCAGCCCTCTCCCGCTGGGAGAGGGGGTAGTTGTGGACTGGGTGATTACCAGAGCTGCATTGAGTCGGTGAAGAGTTGGGTTAGTTCTGGTGCGCCGGTTGGGCGTGGGGCGAGTTTGGTTACTCGGTGTTGTGGGAGCGTGCCTTCTACGAGTGCTGGGACATCGTCGACGGTGTAGCCGACGCCGCCGAGTCCGTTGGGGACTCCGATTTGCTTGAGGATATCGATGAGTCGTTCGGCGATTAGATCACCAGCGTCTTCGGGTCCTGCTCCGGTTACATCGGCTCCTAAGAGTTGTGCGGCGCGCATGTGTCGTTCGGGGTTTGAGGACGCGGTGTAACGGAATACGGCCGGTGCGTTCAGGATTACTGCCATTCCGTGCGGAACGATTGCTTTTCCTTCTGGATAGCCTTCAGGTCGATATGTTTTTACGAGTCCTGAAACCGGGTACGACATGCCGTGAGGGAGATGAACTCCGGCGTTACCGAAGCCGACACCTGCGAACGTGGCAGCCATCGCCATGTTTGTTCGGGCGTCCATGTCTTCAGAATCGAGCACCGCCGGAAGGATGCTGTTTCCAACCATTTCAAGTGCTGCCAAAGCCCACACATCGCTGATGGGATTTGATCCTTGATAGGCGGGTCGAAGTGCTGGACTAGACGGTGCTCCGCGCTGCGAGAACGGGAGGGCGGTGTAGGACTCGATTCCGTGGCATAAAACGTCGAAGCCGCTGCATGCTGCGACCATTTTGGGGAGGGATCGGGTGTTTTCAGGATCGACTAGGCCGACATCGGGGCGGAGTGATCGGTGTGCGATGCCGGTTTTAGCACCGAGTTCTTCGTAGTCGAATATTGCTACGCCGGTAGTTTCGCTACCGGTTCCCGCGGTGGTTGGGACTGCAACTAGCGGTTTGAGATCGCCCGGTACTGGTGTACCTTTTCCGATTGGCGCGTTGACGTATTCGAGGAATTCGGCGGGGTAGGTGGAGTAGAGATTCGCTGCTTTCGCGGTGTCGATGCTTGAGCCGCCGCCTACTGGCAGAAAGCCATCGAAGCGACCTTCCATTGCGAATTTGATGGCTTGTTTTAGCGAGGAGTCGGTGGGTTCGACGCTGACTTGATCGAATACGGCGTGGTCAATGTTGGCTTTTTTTAGAGAGTCGATTGCAGTTTGTACGGCAGGGCTGCTTGCAAGCTGAGGATCGGTTACGACTAGAACCCGTGTTGCGCCTAGTCGAGAGAGTTCGTAGCCGGCTTCGCTCGTTATTCCGGGGCCAAATTTGATCGATGAGGTATCGATTGTGAAGGCGGTTTCGTTGGACGAATTGGTCATTGTTGGGGTTAGGTGCTGAACTCGGTGGTTTTTTGGTAGTTTTCGGATGGAGCGTGAAGGATAGCCGAATATCTTGAATGACCAATACGATCACGGGGCGTAGTATCTGCGTTACAAGTTTGAATTGAAGTGACTGAGTTCAGAAATCTAGATAAGAGAGCAGTATGCGTGTAGTTCAGTTTGTTATTCCGAGTGCAGGACGTCGAGTGGGATTTATCGATGGTGATGATGTTGTTGATGTGACCTCTTCGAGTGCTTCGTTGAGTTCAGTTTTTGATGTATTCGAGGCATCGCAGGCTGCTGGTAAATCTTTCGATGAAACGCTTGCAGGAGCGGCTGGCGAGGGATCGGATCGTTTGAACTACGCGGATTTGCTCGCGGCTGAAGTCGATGGGGATTCAACTTATTTGATTGCTCCGTTCGATCACCCTGACGATCACCGCGTAATAGTTTCTGGAACGGGGCTTACCCATACAGGAAGTATGAAGTCACGCGATCAGATGCATTCAGGTGGCGCTGCGCCGACCGAAGTGCCAGCGACGGATTCAGCGAAGATGTTCCAGATGGGTATCGATGGCGGTAAACCTGAACCGGGTGAGCGGGGTACGTCGCCAGAGTGGTTTTACAAGGGGAACGGCACGATTGTGCGTGGGCCGGGTGAAGGACTTGAAATTCCGGCTTTTGCGCTTGATGGTGGCGAGGAGCCTGAGTTAGGTGGATGCTACTTCATCGACAAGGATGGTGTGCCGAACAGAGTTGGGTTTGCGCTGGGCAATGAGTGGGCCGATCACGAGACTGAGCGGATTAACTATCTGTATTTGGCTCCATCAAAATTACGATCGTGTTCGCTGGGTCCTGAACTGGTTACTGATTTTGCGTTTGATGAGTTGGAACTGGAATGCACGGTTGAACGTGATGGCAAGATGATCTACGAGAGCGGTCCACTTTACTCAGGTGAGGAGTACATGTCGCACACGTTAGCGAACTGTGAGGATCATCACTTCAAGTATCCGCTACACCGAGTGCCCGGCGATGCGCACGTTCACTTTTTCGGGACGAGTCAGCTGAGCTATAGCACTCGTGATTGGAAGTTCCAGCCGGGTGATGTGATTACGATTTCTGCGGAAGGCTTCAGTGCGCCTTTGCGTAATACGGTAATTGGTGGTGACCCTACAGAGGGTCGAGCCATTCGGGTAGTGAAAGCGTAGCTATGGCGGGGCAGAGTATAGGTACTCGGTTTTTGCAATTGTCGAGTGATTTAGTCCACAATCAAAAATACAGGTATTTTATTGATCGATCGTTCGTGATTTGCTAAACGAAAATCTTATGGCGACTCAATACGAAAACATCAAGGATTCAAACACTACTGACGAAGTAGTTTTTTCTCAGCGCGAGCTTTCCGTCCTGAATGAGATAGCGACGGTTGTTA
>JABIHL010000092.1 GCA_018649665.1 Chloroflexota bacterium
CGGAAGGGGATAGCTGCTGCGTTGATGGCAACCAACAAGTCCTCCCCCAGAGTGGGGGAGTTAGAGGGGGAGACTGCGACGCGGATCCGAGTCATACGATAACGACCGCGACTAACGCCACTGCGACGCGTGACTGAGTCGTCAGACGACGATGGAACCTAACGAGACCGTGACTAACAACCCCGCGACCAACTAACGCTAAATATTCACGTGAACCTTGATCGAACCCGACGTCTTGTCCCACGCAGCATCGAAACCGTCCTGAATATCTTCAAGCTCCACTTGATGCGTAACGATGTCCCGATAAGGAATATCGCCTGATTCTAGAAGTTCAACAGCAACCGCATAGTCGTGACGACCATCCTTAACCCCGTAACAGTTCGCTGACTGAATTCGAACTTCACGGAGAATCGGATCAAACAGATCGAACTCCATAGGAATCTTCACACCACCCAGATACAACATAGTCCCTTGAGTACGTGTCGCAGTTATCGCTTGGGTGAATGACTCCGACTGATGGCCGCCGACTGATTCAACTACAAAGTCGGCACCGATTCCGCCCGAAGCATCACGACACGCAGCTTCGAATTCGCCTGGCTCCGAGCCCACAACAATATCGGCGCCCATCTTCTTGGCTGCTTCAGCCTGATGTGGGTGCCGCGCAGAAGCAATCACAGTGCGTGCGCCAAATGCCCTCGCACAAGCGATAGACGAAAGACCAATTGTTGCCGAACCAACAACACCAACAACGCTATTTGGTTCCATCTGCCCAAACCGAAAGCCATGCACACTCACAGCCATCGGTTCCACAAGTGCAGCATCTGTCCAATCCATCGAATCAGGAATCTTGAACAAGCCTGCAGGTCGACGAGTCATGTACTGAGCAAAACCACCACCAGTGTCCACTGCCATATTTAGGCAATGTCGCCACTGCCCATAACTACAGAAGTGACAGCTCATGCAAGCTCGACCACCACCAATCATCTCGATAGCAACACGATCCCCCACCTGAAGATCATGATCGCCCTTTGGTATCTCAACAATCTCTCCCGCAACCTCGTGACCTGATGGCAAGGTTTGAGCTTCCGTACGGCTAGTAGTCACATGCAAATCGGAACCGCAAATACCAGTTTGGCGAATGCGAATCATCGCCGAACCCTCAAACATTTCAGGCATCGGAACATCCTGAACTATGTACTGACCCGTTCCGTCATCTAGCGCTGCCCGCATCGTTTCTGCCATTGGTATCCCTCATATATGTTCCGTCAGCTGTTAAATTGCTGACGATCTCAACTAATCGCCGCATCTTACTCCACAATCGACGGTGTATTCTTCCAACGTTCCAATCCAAACCACAGCTAGCAAAAATCCATCAATGACAACTTCAACTCAATTCCGCGGCGTCTACGCCATTCCAGTCACCCCATTCAACGAAGATCTTTCCATCGACTGGGAATCACTTCGAAAATGCATCGCCTTCAGCGTTGAAACCGGAGCCCATGGAATCGTCCTTCCTGTGAACGCATCAGAAGGACCGTTCCTAACCGACGCAGAACGAAAAGAAGTTCTCAAAACCGGAATCGAAGTCGTAAACGGTGCTGTCCCAGTTATCGCCGGAGTCAGCGGAGCATCCACAGCCGTATCTGTTGAGCTAACGAAAAATGCAGCCGAACTCGGCGCCGACGCTGTAATGGCAATGCCACCAAACGGCGCCGCAGGGCAAGTCGTGTGGGATCACTACGTAGCCATCGCAGAAACAGGCCAGCTTCCCGTTTGGATTCAGAACAACAAGCCGCCTGCCGGACCAGTAGTACCTACGAACATGATGGTCAAAATGCTCAACGAAGTCGAACACGTCGACTACGTTAAGGAAGAAAGTCACCTCCCCGGTCAGATCATGACCGAGTTGCTCGAAAAGGCCGGTGGGGCAGTCAAAGGTTTGATGGGCGGAATGGGCGGACGCTATCTCGTCGACGAATACCGCCGCGGATCAGCCGGGACGATGCCAGCGGGACACATCACTGATGCCCACGTGAAACTCTGGAACGCTCTCGACGCTGGTGGTATCGACTCAGACGGCCTTCAGATCGTCACTGACGAAGCCCGCACCCTCTGGGAACGAATGATTCCTTCGCTAAACTTCGAATTCATGTTCGGAGCAAACGCCTACAAAGCCACCTACTTCCGACGTGGAATCATCAAGACTGATCTCACACGAAACCCGGCAAACAAATACCTCGACAAACTCGACTACGCAGAACTCGACACCATCCTCGACCGAATGGGCGATCTACTCAGTTGGAAGAAGTAGGTTTTTAGTACTAGAACTCTCTCGCTAGCTTGAGAGGGTCGGCCCAAATCAAGAATCCAATCATGCAAGAAAACCTCCCAGATAAAACAAGAGAAGAACTTACCGATCACCTCAACGGCATCGGCGTCGTATCCGTGCTCGCCGAACGCGATCGACCTGAAGAAATAGTCGGCAAAAGCAGGGCACGCCATTCACTCGGCGTAATCGATATTGACGGTGGCACGATCTACTGGGCGAACATCATGAAGGAAGAACTCAGCAAGAATTCTTCTGAACGCTGGTGGGTTCATTTTGGTGTCCCCGACGAACATTCGATTCCAAAAGAAGAGTCGGTCAGGATCAAAACGAAACGCAGTAAATCGTTTCCGGCGTTTGGCAACGTTGCGGATGTTAAGTGGGAAGGTCAAGATCAAGGTTTTGGGCTAGTCAAAGCTCTCAGAAAAAATAGCACCATCAGCCAAACAGCTACCGATCTTGGCAACATCGAAGTGCGAAGTTTGCACGACGGTTTTCATGGCTGGTCAATCCAATTCGATCGTAAAATCGAACCAACTATCGACCACTGGGAAGCCCTCGAAGAACTCGCAGAAATTCTTCTAACTTCAACTCGACGTTCCTAGCGTCATGACAAATGCGAGACCCTAGTCGCTATCTAATTCGCCCCGCCGCGTCGTCGCCAAACAAGCACCATAACGACGACAGGAAACGACACGATCACTGCGCCGAGCAGCAAAACCAAAACACCCGGCGACAATCCCAGTACGTGATCTATCTTGACGCTCAACCACTCCCAGAGCGTCGGATCAATCGGCTCCGAATGATGAGCGAGTATTCCCGGAAATCTCGGCATCTACCCGCTGCTCTTCGCACTCGAACTAGCGTCATCAACCGCGCCACCCTCTGGAGCGAGCTGAACATAGCGAACCGAGTGCTTCTTCTCGCGAATCGACAGTGAAACGATCCCTGCCGCCAACAACGTCGCCGCACCAATAGCGAACGCAATATCGTAAGAACCTAATCGAGTGAAAGCCCAACCGAACAGCAACACCGCTCCAGCGCCGCCTATCTGGTGCGCCATATTCGCAAACCCGAACAGAGTTCCAAGATTGCGCACCCCATAAACGTCGGCA
This sequence comes from Chloroflexota bacterium, assembly GCA_018649665.1. Classification (GTDB taxonomy): domain Bacteria; phylum Chloroflexota; class Dehalococcoidia; order Lucifugimonadales; family Lucifugimonadaceae; genus Lucifugimonas. The sequence goes on from JABIHL010000092.1 coordinate 3,442, forward strand.
GTCAAAGAAGCAGTCAAAGGAACCGTCGCCAACCACGACATCCCACCGATCACCGCGAAAGCCCAAATTGCCTTATCACCAGGCACAACTATCAACGAAACAAACGCAAGCGCTCGAACCAGATAAACCGCTCCAAGAAGATTCTTCCGCTGCAATCGATCGGAAAGCATTCCAACAACCAACACACCTGCCGCATTGATCCCGCTCAACAGCCCAAACGCCAGAGCGGCAGTACCCGTAGTGATGTCTTCACTGATAGCCCAACGCACAAAGTGAACCGAGATCGAAGCTGTCGTAATCCCACAAACGAAATATCCAAACGACAACTGCCATAGCGGTTTCGTTCCCAACGCCTCTTTCCACTTATCGACAAAATCTGGCCCAACCGGGCGAACAATAACCTCGGCCTCGCCAGCCTCGTTTATCGACGGCTCTTCACCATCGACGAACAGCCCCATATCGCTCGGCCTGCTACGAACGACCAACAACAACAACGGTATTCCCAAACCAAGCGCCAACGACCCCGTGATGATCCAAGCAACTCGCCAGCCGTACTCGATCAGCACATAGCTCAGGAATGGCACGACAATAAGGCCACCAGCCGATCCGCCAGCGATCAAAATCGACATTGCAGTGCCACGCCTGCGATCAAACCACTGGGCGATCACAACACCAGTCGTAGCGGGAGATATTCCACCCGACGCAAACGAAATCACGAACCCGTAAAGAACGATCAGTCCAAACACATTCGAAATCAACGCAACAGCGATAGTCGCAACAGCCATAACGGCAAGCGAAATAACCAAGACAGGCCTACCGCCGTACTTGTCGGTGAGGAAGCCAACGAGAGGTTGAGAAAAACCGTTCATTAGCCAACCGATCGCAGCGGCAACCGAAATTGCAGCAGTCGAAACGCCCCAATCCTCTTCCCACGTCTTAACGAAAACGCCGAAACCCTGACGGGAACCGATCGCTAAAAACGACGCGAAAAACAGAGCGGCAACCACGTACCAGCCGTAGTAAACACCCTGCTTCTTAGGATTTGGAACGGTCGTCACTCGTTTAGCTCCGGGCGTGCATTCGCACTTGGTCGCACAGCACAATCTCCCCCTCTAACTCCCCCGATCCGGGGGAGAAGCGGACTACTCATCAATCTCGCGAATCTTCGTCGCCCAATCTTTAGCTTCATCGATTCTGCCTTGCGCGTACCCAGCTTTTCGACCCATGAAATAAATGATCGATCCAACTACAAGCGCTAGAACTAGGACGAACAGGAATTGCATGATTGACTCTTACTAACTAATCGACGCGCAGAATCTCAACCGCATCACGACTGATAATCCCCTCGATGTCCTCTGAAGGAATCTGCGGGAGGTGGTGGTCCTTGGCGAACTTCTCAAGCCCGCGAAGGTGATCAATGTTGTCTTGCGGACGTGTCACTGGCCAGTCAGACCCGAATAGGATTTTGTCGGTAACACCCCATTCGTAGAACAGGCGCATGCCCTGCCAGAACGAATACGGTCGGTAGTACTGAGCTGAAACATCGGCCCACACGTTCGGGTGCTTACGAACTACTGAGAGGCAATCGTTCTGCCACGGGTGCCCTAAGTGCGCCAATACCATCGTCAAATTCGGGAACGCCATTGCGATCTTGTCCGATGTCAGAGGGTGAGCATAAGTAAGCGGAGCCTCGGTCATAGGCGACGTGCCCTGATGGAACACAATTGGGATACCGTCGGCCTCTAACCGAGCGAACATTTCGAATGCTTCAGGCCCCGTCGGATCGAAATCCTGATAGTTCGGGCCTAGCTTTATTCCCTTGCAGCCAAGATCGCCAACGCAGCGGTCGTACTCATCCTTCCAATTAGGTTCGAGCGGGTGCAATGACATGAACGGAATGATCTTGTCGGGATCATGTTTAGCAGTCTCCGCGGCCACATCGTTGTGATTCTGGCCCTCGGCCCAACCCTCAGTACGCAGAACTCGTTCTTCCGGACGCCACGGCCGAGGAGCTATCCCAAAAATGAACGCCTTGTCGACCGGCCCCATATCTCGTAAATAATCATCGATCGAGTTCGTTAGCTGAACCGACTCGCCCGAACGCATCGTAGTCTCGATCAGCATCTCATCTGGAGGAACGGTTCCTCTGTGGCTCGGTAAATGGGTATGGACATCAACGATCATTTTTATAGTTCTCCGGCAAGCTGCGAGCAACGCCACACTAGCAAGTGGCGATGGTCGCAAATAGTACGCCAGAAAACCTCCCGATAGAACTTCACCAGACTCAAATTCGCCAGCATTGTCGTTCTGAACCAGATTCAGAATCACGTTCAATCGCCGACAGCGTGTCTGGCAGGGCATGTATAAAGTTCTCCTGTGACAACACCCGGCCACAATATCCAACCTGAATTCCGCCAGTGGCGAAACCGCGTGCTATTTAGTTACGCCGGGTTCTACTTGTTCGTCTACATGGGCAGATTCAACCACTGGCCAGCCGGACCAGTGATGCGAGAACAGCTCGACTTCACTCACATAGAGCTTGGAATAATCAACGCCTGCCTGCTCTGGGGCTTCGCACTGGGCGGCATGACACACGGCAGAATCGCCGAAGCGTACGGATACCGTTTTTGGCTCGTAACCGGAACACTCGCATCGGTAGCACTCAACTGGGTCACCAGCTTCGGCACGAATCTTTGGACAATCGCTATCCCTTGGGGAATCAACGGCTACGTAAACGCCACCGTCTGGGCTCCCGGAATCGGCATGCTCGCCCAATGGTGGCATCGATCACACCGTGGACGAGTGATGGGCCTCATCGGAGTTTCCGCCGGATCAGCCATGCTCGTGATGTGGCTAGTGACCGGTTGGACAGTCGCTGAATTCGGTTGGCGAGCAGCGTTTAGATACCCGCCGTTATTGATGCTTCCCGCAGCAATCGCTCTATTCTTCCTCGTTCGTGACAGGCCGTCAGATGTCGGACTCGATGACATCGATCAGTCAGGAACAATTCCAAGCCTCGAAGTCGTCCCAGACCAGCCTTCAACGCACACTGCGTTCACCGCTTATAGGATTCTCTACACAAACTGGCGGTTCGTAGCCACCTCGCACGTAAAAGGACTCGAAAACGTCGTCCGATACGGACTAACTACGTGGGCACCGCTCTACTACTTCGAAGAAGCCGGACTCTCGATCGAAACGACAGCCCTCGTGACCGTCGCGCTCCCTGTCGGCTATCTGACTGCCCCGATGGTCTCAGGTTGGATATCCGATGTGCTTCTTGGTGGACGACGTAGCCCGATGATCGCCGCATCCGCTGTCATATCCGCCGCAGCCCTCGTCGGACTGGCAGTAATCCCCGCCGAAAACGTGTACGCAGGTGCGGTGTTGCTCTTCATCGGAGCGTTCGCGATGAGCCTCTCGATGACATCGACGCTAGTAGTCGATATGGCAGGACCCAAATACGCAGCCACCGCCTCAGGCATTCTCGACGGACACGGCTACGTCTACGCCGGAGCACAAGCCATCATCTTCGCCCTCGTACTCGACACCACAGGCGCCCCATGGCACCTCGTGTTCCTAGGAATGGCAGGAGCAAGAATCCTCTCAGCCCTAATCGCCTGGCGAGTAAAGCTTTAGGCGAACCGAATTATCCGACTGAAATAACTTGCTTACTCAGTCAGCCGCGAATCAACCAATTCAGAAAGCGCCTTCGCTGCCGCAAGATCTTCATCAGTCATGTCCATAACCACCGTCACCTCGACCACGTAGTCTCCGCTAATTCGCATGAGAGAGCCGAAGCCTGTCCTGAATGCCCCCTTGCCGTACTCGGGAAGAGCAGCATCAGGGTCATTATCCAAACTGAATCCTTCGACCAACTTGTGATTATCCATAGTGCCGGGAGCCGTAATTGGCATCATCGTCACAGTTACATGAGCAGCGGGAAGGCTCAGATTGGTTCGATTAGGAATGTTTCGACTGCCATTTGAATTCCAGCCACAGTGCAAATTGTCGCCATTCACAGCGCCAGTGGATAACACACCTTGCTCTTCATTCCCGACTCCAACAACCGAAATAATCTCATCTAGAGAGACTATGTTGCAGGCAATATCACCCAGCGAAACATCGGAGCTTGAAGTTGACACCGAAGCGGAATCATCGCTCGAATCTGACTGAACGATAATTACGGTCTCACCACCAGAACAAGCGACGATTCCGAACACCATAAAAGCCGAAATAACGAGAATTGCCAAGTTCGTTTTGCGCATATTTAGTAACCAGCCCATATCGATTGCTCCGTGCATAATATTTTTACTGGAGCGAACTATAGCTGAATCACATAATTGCGTCGTACGGCGATTTATCTCTTCATTGGATGAGAAATGAGATGCATTAATCCCGCAGCACCCGGAACCCGATCTCAGCACCTAGCGACTTCTTCATCGACATCTTGATCATCAACAAGCACAACGGTTCTAGCAGACGTGAAATCTCCAGCTTGCCGGCGTCGATTACGTCGAAGCCGAGTTCGCCGATCAGTCCGACGACTACCGATTTAGCTTCCTTATCATCACCGCAAATCGGAATAGAAATCTCTCGATTGTCGAGCTTCTTGCCATCCAACAACCGAGCATCAACGATGTTCAACGCCTTCACGACGTGAGCACCATTCGCCCATCGAGCCACCTGCTCTCCCCCCGAATCGTCGTGACCAATCCCAAGGTTCAGCCCACCAACAAACGGATTCGTGGCATCAACAATCACCCGATCCGAAAGATCGCCTAGCGCACCCAACGAAACTTCAGCCGCACCCCACGGAACCGCCAGAACGATCACATCTGCATCAGCTACCGATTCAGCCAGTCCCGCCGCGGAGACCCCATTCCCGAGCGAAGAAACCAACTCAACAACTCGCTCTGACTCCGGCGAGCGCGAACCAATCACAATGGAATGACCAAAACCCGACCACGCCTTAGCCAGTCCAGTCCCAACGCTCCCGCTTCCAACAACAGCGATTCGCATTAGTTTTCTATCTCAAGGTGCGATTGCGGAACCCAACCCAACAAAGTCTTCGCCTTGGTCAAGTTGTGCTCTTTTTCGTTCTCGTCCCCTGCGATAAATACAGCATCGAATCGACCATGCCCAATCTGAACGTTCTCTAACGCAGCCAGATACGCACGTGCAAGATCTGATTCGTCCGTAACAAACAACGGATTCGATCCGTCAGGTCGATCGGTAACCGGCCGTGCGCGTTCTTCCAAATATGCCTCACGCCCCCGCGGTCCAGTTATTCGCAAAGCCGTAACGTTCATGTCGAACCACGATGCAAAGTACGAACAAATCCCCTCGCCGAACCCCTTGCTCAGACCGTAAGCGCTCGGCGTATCGAGCGGAAGTTCATCTTCGTTCTTGTAGTAATCACGATTCCGGTGATGAACGCTCATCGAACTCGTGTAGACACCACGTTTCAAACCAACGCCCTGCGCTAGCCATAGGAAAGTATGAAGTCCAAGACAATTGACTTCGTAGTTCTCTCGAATCACCTTCAAATCTTGATCGGTGACCGATCCGCCCTGTGGGCTCAGCATCACGAGCCAGATAAACGCATCGACGCCCTCGATTGCCTTCTGAATCGCCACGGGGTCGGTAACCGAACCCTTTACGAACTCAACACCTTCGTGCTTCGGCTCAGCTAGGTCGAGAACTCTAACTTCGTGCTTTTCCTGAAGATACGGAGTGATGAACGAGCCGACCATTCCTGATCCGCCAGCGAGTAATACTTTCAAATTAATTTTCTTTCGTTTGGTCGCGCTCGTCATCGGATGACTCGGCTCAGCGTCGCAGCCTCCTACCCTAGCCCTTCCATCCGGAAGGGGATAGCGGCAGCGTTGGTCACGGTCTTATTTGTCGCTATTTCGTTATGTTCGATCGTCGTCGAACGAATCAGTCACGCGTCGCAATTTTCGTTTGGTCGCGCTCGTCATCGGATGACTCGGCTCAGCGTCGCAGTCTCCTACCCTAGCCCTTCCATCTGGAAGGGGATAGCGGCAGCGTTGGTCACGGTCTTATTTGTCGCTATTTCGTTATGTTC
>JABIHL010000093.1 GCA_018649665.1 Chloroflexota bacterium
CAATACCCGGCGACCAGTCGACGAATGGAATGTGACATTCCAGCACTCGTTCAGCCCAATTGGAGTAGGCTCTCTCATCGCCTTGGTAATGTCCGAATCCGCGCAACAGGCGCAATAGGGCGATCGCCACTATTCCGGCAATGACGATCGGGGTGATTGTCTTGGATTGTCGTAATAACTCTGGCATTGTGGTAGTTCAGCCCTTCGATTAGGTCTTACGGGCTAGTGCCCAGACGGCGATCGGGTAGCGCGGGTCGTTTTTGCTAGATCGATACCATCCGTATCTTGCCCAGCGCTTGAGGTTGGCCTTCACACTGGATCGATTACCCCACGACCCGGTACGGATTTCATCTAGTTCGAATCCGCATTCAGCAAGCAGATATTTCAGGCCGGTTTCGGTCCATCGACTGCAGTCGATCGGGACTTCATGGACGGGAATCATGAACGGCACGGTAATTAGCGTGTAGCCATCCGGCCGAAGCATTGTGTGAATGTTTTTACCCGCTCGGTACGGCCAGAGGAGGTGCTCGAACACCTGATCGGCAATTACGACATCGACCGATTCCTGGTGGGCGTCTAGCGGCTCGCAAACATCGAATTCAGGCCAGTTCAGTTCGGAGTAGGTTTTCCAGTTGATGCTGCGCCAGACGTCATTTCGTTCGCTCGCACTGATTTCTGTGCAATCGAGATTTTCTGGCCCGAGGTCGTTTAACCACTCGTTACAAGTCTTGTACATCACGACTCTTTGAAGGTGTGTCGTGTCGTAACCAACCGCGTTCAAGGTGCGTTTGGCTAAATCGCGCAGAGTGAGAGTCATTAACCGGGGAACCTTGTTGAAATTTCGGTGGATTGAGCTTGGATTGACTTAGTTACGAGTTGCTCCGGCTATCCATGTTTTTAGCGATAACCAGAGTTTCGGAAACGGCGAATTTTTGGATAATCCGCTCTTTGGTGGTTCTTGTCTTGGTGGGATCTCTCTTAGCTTTCCATTTGATCAATTGAACATCGGGAAAACCTGCAGATTTCAACTCTGAAACGAGCGATCGCTTGGTGAAACTGTGAGGGTGCATATGGTCGTGCCTTCTGAAAGGAAGGTAGTCATAGATTCGGTTGTACCAGGGCTGTTGTGTATGCACCCATAAAAATAGAACGCCAGTTTCGTTCAACGCATCCTTCATCTTGGATATTGCGAGAACCGGGTCGTTCATATGGTCCAATACGTTGACGCATATGACGAGGTCTACTGGGTCGGTGGTGACAGTTGTTTCGAGTGGCTCGGCGACCCATTGGACTGAATCAGTGAGATCCCATCCTGTCTCCCTGAATTTTTCGGCAAGAGGTTCTATGGCTGTCCGGCGCGTCACCGACGCCGGAGCGCAGGCAAGCATTGGAGTTGGTCCTGAACCGACTCCAATTGCGCTTTCTAGAATTTCTGTATGTTTGGCCAGAATATCCCAGAACTGGCCCCACCATACGCGATTGTCAGAATCGTGGTTGGTACCGTTTTGTCGAGCGTCTCTTCGTCCGCGCCAGAACTCAAGTTCGTGAGTCTGTGCGTCGTTCCAATCCTCTGAAAGATTTTGTTGTTCAGCCATTGCGTAATAATACTTTTCGACGTTAGAAATCTTGCTGCTCAGCGGTAAATTTGCTGGCCAACAATTAGGGGCGGTTCGATATGATTGCCCTTGCAGAAATACTTTGGTGAGAGCACCTTCACATAAAAATAGATTCCTGATGATAACCCATGATCATCGTGCCATCGCTGGTAATTAGCTTGGATGGCTAATACTTTCACTGATAATGAGCAAGCATTCGATAGCCATATTTGCCCCACAGTTCATGTCGACCGGAGTAGTTCCGGCGATGATGTCGCTGTCCCAAGAGCTATCGAAAAATGGATCCAGAGTCGAGTTAATATCCTCTGTTCGAGAATGGCGTGACGTAAGTGGCACATCGGGCGAGAATGGCGTGACGGCTCACTCGTTCAAGGCAGGCGCATTTCTGCGGCTACTTCCGGCCGAAGGCAGGCTTCGATTTCGACTTTCGAACATTGTTGCCGCAGTAGTACTTGTTTTTAGTTTGGGACTTTATTTACGCACCCATCGCCCACAAGTTTTGATTTCCGCCATGCAGCCAATGGTGGCAGTTTTGGCGGTAAAGCTGTCAAGATCCGATGTGAAGCTAATAATCAGCGCACAAGGAGCTCCTCGCCCGGGCGGCATTAGAAAGTTACTGTGGAACGCCCTCTGGAGGAGAGCAGATTCTATCGTTTGCGAGTCGCAGTCTATTGCTACTCGTCTGGAAGAAATTCTGGACGTGACTCCGGGCACTGTCCGCGTGATTTACAACCCTCACTATGATGTACGAATACATGAGTTGGCAAAAGCCGAGGATCAGTATTCAGAGGCGTTAGTAAAATCTGAATTCACGGCTGTGGCTGTTGGG
>JABIHL010000094.1 GCA_018649665.1 Chloroflexota bacterium
CGCAACGACTAACCCTGAATCCACATATGGTGACGGTGGTGACTTCGCTGCGATCTTCTTGGAAGCTACGGCAATTGACCAGTACACGATCGAAATTGGTCTTGTATCACCGGTTTACTACTGCCTACCAGTATCACAGTTCGGTTGTCTTTCAGCCGCCCGTGGTCCTCACAAAGTAACTACTGCTGACACCGAAGGTGTTGAGTGGGCCCGAGCCAACCACGTTGGTACAGGTCCTTACGTACAGGGCGCCTGCACACCAGGTGACCGCTGCACAGTTCACGCAGTATCAGAGCACTGGCGACAGGTTGGTAATGTTGCATCAGTTACAGGAATTCAAGTTCCTGAAGCAACAACCCAGATCGCTATGCTCAAGAACGGCGCGATTGACATGACCGAGCTTGACTACAAGCTCCTCCCAGACGTGATTGCCGATGGCTTCACATTCTTGGAGACCATGCCTGGTGGTTTCGTTGGTCAGTCGATTCTCTTCCCAGGAAACCTCTGGGAGCACTCACACGCTCGTACTAACGAAGCGCTTGAGCCATGGAATGCCGCTCCTTATGAGAAGGACTATCCATGGATTGGTAACCCTTGGGGAACCCAGGGTGACACTTGTACAGATGGTGCTGGTCTAGGCCTCACTCTCTGTGGAAACGCTCCTTACACGGACACCGACAACGCTGCTGGTATCGACGACATGGAACAGGCTCGACTAGTTCGACTTGCTCTTTCGACCGCTATCGACCGTGGTGCAATCAATGACGTTCTTTTGAACGGTATTGGTACTCCGATTTACTCTGAGTACATGGGTCCTGAGTACCCTGGCTGGGATGCTTCCCGCGAGACCGGTTGTTGGGACTGGGTCGGTGGAACAATCTCTTGCTCAGGTACGATGCAGAGTGTTCCTTGGGAAATTGCTGATGGTGACCTAACGGTTGCCGGTGCTCTTCTTGACGCAGCGGGTTACCCGCTCGTTGGTGGCAAGCGCCAAGGCTTTGAGCCTTTGACTCTCCAGGCTTACTCAGCTGAAGCAGGACCTGTTGGTCTTGAAGTAGCTGACACGGTCATGTCCGACTGGGCTCGCATGGGAATCGAGATTTCCGGCCTTGTTGAGGACTACGGTGGAGTTATCAGCCCACGAATGCGACAGCGCATTCAGTTCCTGCCTGTTCTAAAGAACGGTGACGTTCACTCGAACGTATACCCAATTGACTGGCCGCTGCCTACGGTGGATACATCGTCGTCACGACCTGGTTGGGGTGTTGGTTTCGAGTCACAGGCTGGTGCGAAGTGGTTGTTCGAAATTCTTGGTGAACAGGACGCTAGCGTCCGAGCTGAGAAGCACCTGACTTGGGTTGACTACAGCATGTACTGGCTGCAATACGCCGGTGTATTCCAGGTTCCTAAAGGAATCGTAGTAAACAGCCGAGTCAAGTCATGGGACGGATACCAGCAGCACTATTCAAACGTGTCTGCGAACATCGAGTTCCTTGAACTCAACTAAGGGTCCATGCTCTTAGGAAGCAACTAACTTGCTTACTTAGACGGGGGTCGGATTTATCCGGCCCCCGTCTTTCTTTAACTACGGTTTGTAACGAACTTTGAATTCAGTGCAATTAGTAAGTGCGGATAAGTGACATTCACGTTAGTTAGTGGTCGTTGACATAGATCACACAGAATGCTAAATTTCCGCTGCACTTACTGTGTTTTGAAGTCACTTATTGACTTAGTTTCCAGTAAGATGCGGTTCTGCATGGAGAGTCGGCAGACCACGTGGCGAATGGGTCATCGTGGAACAACTTCGGAAGTACTTAACAAATGGCTAATTTTCTAGCAAGACGATTCCTATCTTCGTTGGTCTCTGTGATCGGCGCGACGATAGCAATTTTCGTCTTGATCCAGTTTCACAGCGACCCACGTGAGTTGTTCATTCCGGACTCCGGATATGGCATTACTCAAGAGCAATGGGAAAATCTGGGCGAACGAATGGGGTTGAACGACCCGCTTTGGAAGCAGTACGTCAACTGGATGGGAAATACACTCCGGGGTGACCTTGGTGTATCTCTTGCTCGTGACCGAGCTGTCACTGATTTGATCAAGGGCAAGATTGGAGCGACGGTTCAGCTAGCTGTTGGCGGTTGGATATTTGCTATAGCACTAGGTATTCCGATGGGGGTGTTGGCTGCAGTGAAGCGCGGCACCTTCTGGGACTATTTCGGCAGAATGGTGGCCATCGTCGGTCAGGCGGCCCCGCCGTTTGTGACGGCTTTGGTGGCTATCTGGATCTTCGCTGTGTGGCTCAACTGGCTACCTGCCGGAGGACGCTCGCCTGACTTCAACTGGAAGGAATATATTCTTCCTTGTATGGCTCTTGGTTGGGGTGCTGCGGCTAGCCTTATGCGTCTTACCCGATCTTCAATGCTCGAAGTTATGGACGCTGAGTACATCCGCCTAGCTCGCGCAAAGGGTGTCGGCTGGAACTTGGTTATCTACAAGCACGCTCTTCGTAACGCTTTGATCGCGCCGGTAACTTCGGCTCTATTAGTGTTCTCGGGCTGGTTGAACGGCGCGTTGGTTGTCGAGATCGTATTCTCGTGGCCTGGCATCGGTTACGACGCTTTGTTCCGTGCGGTGAACGACAACGACTTCCCGTTGTTGCTTGGAACCGTGTTTATATTCATTCTGATCTACTTGGTGTTTGCAACTCTCGCCGATATTGCATACACACTTATCGACCCCCGAGTACGTCTCGGCAACTCTGCGGACTAACGAGGAGTACTCATGGCAACATCTGAAACACAGGGCGAGGTTCAGCACGTCGATTCGTCGACACTGGATGCTCCACTCAATCCGGTAATTGTTCAAAGGTCGATTGTCGGCAAGATCTGGCACATAATGCGCAAATATCCGGTTTTGCCGGGATTTGTGCTGTCTCTTCTTGTGCTTGCGGCCATTCTCGGCCCGACAGTCTCTCCTTACGAGCGAGATATTGGAGTTATCGGCGACCGCCACCTAGGTCTGTTCGAGACTTCTGAATTGCCGGCTGAAGACCGTGATGCCCCGAGGTACGGTGCTTGGCCAGATGGCTTCCACCTATTTGGGACCGACCATATTGGTCGAGACGTGTTTACTCGTGTTATGCACGGTGCTCGTGTATCGATGCAGGTGGTATTGGTTTCACTGGTGCTAGGTATGTTCATCGGTGTGTCACTCGGTATGATTTCCGGCTACTACGGTGGCATGGTCGACGAGGTGATCACTAGAATCGTTGATATTTGGTATGCGATGCCATTCCTGATGGTCGCACTAATCGTGGTGTTGGTTTTCGGGCGTGGCTTAACCGTGCTCTTGTTCGTGCTCGCTCTTGTGGCGTGGGCAGGTTTCGTGAGGGTTATTCGCGCACAGGTGTTGGTGCTGAAACAGATGGACTATGTTGCGGCTGCCCGTGTAAACGGTGCTTCCGACTTCCGGATCCTCTTCAAGCACTTGCTGCCGGGAATTCTTAACACGGCGATTGTTGTTGGAACGCTGAACACTTCGGGTCTGATTCTTGCAGAGTCGGTACTTAGTTTCGTTGGTGCTGGTATTCAGCCGCCAACTCCGGCATGGGGTGTTATGACAAACGAAGGTCGGGACTATCTCTCGATCGCCGCTCACCAGGTGTTAGTGCCTTCCGCAGCCATCTTCTTGGTTGTGATTTCGCTAAACTTCTTGGGTGACTGGCTAAGAGACCGTTTAGACCCACGATTGCGACAGATCGACTAGGTTTTACTAGTAAGAATCGAATTCAAAAACGCCTTCGGATATTGTGCCGAGGGCGTTTTTTTTCGTCTTGGTTTTCGATGACGAGCTGCGGAGGCGGCTATTGGAAAACGGACAGACATGTGAGAGGGGCGGACGTCTCTTCGCTGTGGTCAGAATATGTCTAGTTCGATTGCGCGAAACGGGCTTGCCCGTGACTTTTGTTGCTTGCATGTCGTTCTGAGTGCCAAATAACGACGATCAAAGACTGTGCGGCAGTTCGTAGAGCCTTACCGCGCACCAATGGCTCTCAGGGTCACTTTTTGTCTGCTCAGTGTTGTATCGCTGATTTAGGGCTCTCCTTGGGTATCAATGGGGCCATGCGAGGCGGCACTTTGATCACCAGACAGACTCCAGCGCTGGTGGTCAAAGTGCTCGGCAAGCAGTCGGAGTCTCCGTTGTCTCAAGTGCCGGCTGTGGTATCCAGATCTCTCAGACGCGACAAGACCGCTCATAACGAGCGGTCTTGTAAACAGATTTATTGAAGCTGATTTGTACTACTCAGCAACAACACAGACAGCGCCGATGGCGGTGTCACCAGAGAAGACAGATGCGTAAGTGAAGCAGCCTTCAACTGTGAACGTGTGGTCGAAACTAGGGTTTTCCTTGTCGAACGGTCCTTTGTGAAGGTCCCCAGAGTCCCACTCTTCATCTTGACCTGGGTCGGACGTAGAGCTACTCGCTGATTTTCTATCGTGACCCCAGCGAACTGTTGAACCGACGGTGATTTTGATGATGGCAGGGTCAAACAAAACGCCTTCAGCACCCCTAGAGGGGATGTCGACATTGATCACGCCTGTTAGGGCAGGACCTTCGGGAACTTCTACATCGAATGCAGCACCCTGAGCGATTGCGCTCGAACCGCTGCCCACCGACACGGTTCCTAGAACTGCTTGTGCGGTAGCTGTTGCATTTCGTTCGTTGTTCGCTATTGCTGCAGCACTGTCAGAATCGATTACAACCTGTACCTGAGCATCAGGGTCACCACCGGCATCAATCACCGCTTGGCGAGTCGCCTGGGCGTTATCAAGCTTGTTCTGTGCCTTCGTAGTCTCAACGATTTGTACCGTTGTTGGCCTGCTCGAACAAGCAGCCAAAATGGTGGTTAGAACGAGTGCCGCCGCAAGAACCAGAATCACACGAATACGTATCGACATTTAAGTCCCCCGAAAACGAAGCGTTAATTTCACGCCGGGTAAGGGTTTTTTCAGTTCAACATCTGCTGAAAGATTCTTCAGATTATTGAACCATTAAGTTCAATGTTGCGGAAGGATAACATGCAGTATTGGATAGGTGCTGGCAGGTTTGTTAGGTTCTGGGCATTTACTACCGTATTTAACAGGGATCAGCGCCGATCTATTGAGCTTTTCGGCGAAACCTCAGAACTATCACTCCCGAAACCACTGCGATGCCTGCGGCAATGAAGTAAGCGAACTGATACGCCTCGGCAAACGTCGCACTCTGTGACTCTTGTCGCCAATTCAATAGCGTTGTCATCAGAGCGATGGACATCACGGTGCCGATCGTTTGAGAAACGGTAAGTGCTGCCGATGTAGAACCTGCGTACTCGCTTGGCGTTCCTCGCAAAGTTAGTGCGTAAACAGCGGCCTGGTGCATTCCAAAGCCCAATCCAAGTACAGCGGTCGAAATCACAACTCTGCTCATCTCTGGATTCTCACCAGCCGTACCGGCAAACACTAACCCGATCGCAGTCGAAATGGTTCCAATGAAAGTGATTGGTCGATCTCCGACACGATCGGCGAGCCACCCGGCGATTCCTGACCCAAGGAAATTCATGCCTGCCATCAGAGCCAATAGTGCACCGAGCGTAAGTCCACTTCTTCCCATCACATCGGCGACATAGAACGGAAATAGGAACCACATCACGAACGAGGCGACCGTGAGGAGCAGATTCGAAAGTGTTCCGGATTTGAACCCTGAGAACGCTGTCAGGCCAGCAGGGAATATTGTGAATCGTCCGCTCTTTTTGCCTTTGGCGAATATCAAGCCCAGAACGAATGTGAGAGCGAACAGCACCAGTGGCAGCGGAGTTAGCCAGCCTTCAACACGGGCGAATGACATGGCGAGTACGAATGCGAAAAGTGTTGCGAACACCGTTAGCGATCCCGGTAGATCGAATCGGTGATTCGTACGACCTGGAACCGACTTCGCCAAATTTCCATTTAGAGCGACTACCGAAGCTAATAGCAGCGCTATGCCGATCGGAATACGTGCCCAGAAAATTGCAGGCCAACCGATTTCCTGCCCCAATAAACCACCACCGAGCGTTCCTGCGAACGTACCGAGTCCCATCGCCCCGAGCGTTACACCTAAGGCAGCCCCACGCCGGCTGGGTCCAAATGCTCTAGCAACCAGCGCAGGGGCGAGTGTGAACAAGATCGCAACGCCGATTCCCTGAGGGATGCGCAGGGCGACGATGGGTGAAAGGGAGTCCTGTAACGAGATTAGGCCTACCGCGGTTGTGTACAGCACGATACCCGCAATTAGTGGCCACTTGATCCCGAATCTATCGGCTACTCCTCCGGCGACAAAGCCGGTTCCGCTTCGAGCGCCGTGGTACATGATGATTATCAGTTGGACGCTAATTATCGTTTCGCCAAGATCAGATCGAAATCTCGGAAGATTAACGTTGATCGAGAAGTCGAGTGCGCCAAGAAACAGAGCACCGCTACCGATGGCTATCGCCAAGATCTGGGCGAATCGAGTGACGTGCTGGCTAGGCTGGTTCTGCGGACTCAGTAGAGTCGTTGTGGCGTCAGAGACTGTGATGACTAGTGACCGCCGCCGAACACCGGTGACGAAGCCGTTACATCCACAGTAGTGCTCGCAATACCCGCGGTATTCGTTCTATCTTGAGCATCCGTTAGATTGGTCATAATTCCGAAGCGCTTCTATCGTGAACCTAGTGTGGTAATTATCGCATTTATTCAGCCCGAACCCTCGTATTTCTACATTGGATTTCCGAGATGTATGAATGTATAGATGTATTCGACTAGGTTGTATATTCTTCCGGAACTCATCATCGGTGCTGGTTGTTGACACTATGTCACTAGCAGTACAACCACAAGTTGAAAGCAGAGAAGCAAACAATGGGACACAGCGTCATCTATTACGGCGAGCACGATGGTGCACGAACCGTCAGGGCACTTGAGCTTGCGCCGGATGATCTCAACTGGGGGGTGGTTAGTCCTGAAATGCCCGAAGCTGAACGAGCTGAGGCTCTCGCTGACGCGGTGGCAGTAATCACCAACGGACTATCGATAACTACAGATATGTTGTCGAAGATGCCGAAAATGAAATTGCTTCAGGTGATGAGCGCTGGTTTCGACAGTCTTGATGTTCCCGCCATTCGGGAGATGGGCATAGAAGTTTGCAACAACTCCCCGGCGATTGCTCGTTCGGTTGCCGAGCACACCATCGGCATGATGATGATGGTCTACAAACGACTTCCTCAGGGCGTCAATGGCGTGAAGGCTGGCACGTGGCAGAAGCCGGCGAAATCGGGAGAGTTCGGCAAGGTTTACGAAGTATCAGGTCGGACGGTCGGAATTATTGGGCTTGGCAACATCGGGACCTGGGTCGCCAAGATGCTCAAAGGGTTCGAAACGACAACTCTCTACACTGACGTACGAGAATTTTCGACTGAAAAAGAACGTGAATTGAATGTGACTCGCGTTTCGATGGACGAACTGCTTGATCGATCGGATATCGTTACGGTTCACGTTCCTCTTTCGTCATCGACCACTGGGCTGATGGGACGACGGGAGTTCGCCGCAATGAAATCGGACGCAATATTTATCAACACTTGTCGTGGACCAGTACAAAACGAAGCCGAATTGGTAGACGCTTTGAACGCGGGCGAAATCATGGGGGCTGGATTGGACGTAACCGAAGTCGAGCCGACCCCGCTGGATAGCCCGCTGATGGACATGGACAACGTGGTATTGACTCCTCATTTGGCAGGTTCTTCTCAGGAGAGGGTGGATCGGGCGCTTGAGTTTTCGTTCGAGAACGCTCGTCGCGCCTTGAACGGTCAAGAGCTACAAAATCCGGTACAAGTGCTTGATTAGTAGTCCATCGGCTAACGACTCAACTGCATTCGAGATGCCATCGGGATTGTTGATCGATCTCGACGGCACGGTGCTGCCTGAGAATAATCGACCAACTAAGCGGGTTATCGACGCTATTGCTGAAGCGTCACGATTGATTCCTGTCGCCGTTGCTTCTGGTCGGGTGCATGACGATGTCTGTCACTTCGCAAGATTATTCGGACTAACTGGTCCTCAGATATCTGACAACGGAGCGACATTGATCGACCCTGTCACCGGACGAGCATTTAAACGGCACATTCTTGATCGTGAAACGGCAGAACTGGTCGTGTCCGACTTGAAAAAATCGTCGAATCGGGTTTTGGCGTGTGATGCAGGGCGCTTTGTAGATAACCCTGACCAAATCAAAGATTGGAAAATCACGATCGTCATGGCAAAGTTTGATTCCGAAGTCGAAGCGCGGGGGTGGATCGAGCGATTTCCTGCCGACAAAGTAAGTTCGTATGCAACCGTCGACAATCTTGGTCACTGGTACGTGGATTGCACGCCGTTGGGAGTGAACAAGGCTACTGGTGCACGGAACTTCGCCAATGAAGTCGGAGTCGATGCATCCAAGCTGATGGTGATTGGTGACGGCTGGAACGATGTGCCAATGTTCGATGTCGCCGCCACTCGAATAGCGATGGAAGGCGCACCACAAGAACTGTTAGAAAGGGCGACCGAAGTTGTTCCCGGTATCGATCAGGACGGTGCGGCGTTAGCTATCGAAAAGTACGTGCTGAACCGAAGCTAGTGCTTGCGATACTGGCTACGTGAGCTCAAGCTCGTCGTCTGATTGAAGAGCTATTTCGTCGAGCTCATCGATCTCGTCGAGAATGTCGTCGTCGTCCACAAACTCGGGGCTCTTGTCGGCATCTCCCGATTGACGGAATGCTCGAACACCAGCGGCGAGTCCGACCTGCCACGCCTTCGTTTCGCGTCGAAGTGCTGTTCGGTATCGATTGCCATACTCACCGACTTTTCGGAACTTTTTCTGGCGACGTCGTACGAGGGTTTTAGTGTTTTTGCCGGTTAGTGCCGACATCTCACGCATCAGCGATCTCTTCAGGAGGCGAGCTGCCTCGTCTGGCGATCCATGGGCGCCGAGTTCTGGCTCAGGGACGATCTCGTCGACGATCTCCATCTCTATACAGTCGACTGATGTCAGCTTCAAAGCACGGGCGATATCCGATGCTTTGTTCGGATCACTCATTTCCGACTGCGCACCACGTTCAGGATCTATCGGTGTGTAAATGGCGTTTTCTAGCATCAACACACGGTCTGCTAGCCCGAACGAGAGGGCTGCTTCTGATCCGCCTTCGCCTATGAGAATCGAAAGAGTTGGCGTTTTCACTCGACCCATTTGGTCGATCATTCTGGAGATAGCACTGGCGAGGCCACGCTGCTCCATGTCGATACCGAGCTTGGGGCCCGGCGAGTCGACGATAGTAACAACGGGAATCTTGAACGTTTCGGCAAGAATCACTCCACGCCGCGCTTTTCGGAAACCACCGGGAGTGATATCTCCGGATCGAGGTGCAGCTTTTTCGTCGTCGCCCGTTTGCGTGATCGTCGATTTTTGCTGAGCGATTATCATCACGCTTTGTCCGCCCAATCGGGCAAGACCAATAATTACCGAATTATCGTCGGTGTATACCCGGTCGCCGTGAAGTTCGAAGAAATTGGCAAATACATTGTCGATGTAGAACCTAGCTCGCGGCCTATCGGGGCGGCGCGCTAGCTTGACCATCTCCCACGCTTCACGAGGTCGGACGGCGACCGTTTCAGGAACCAGACGACGTGATGATGTCAGCCTGAATTCAGGTGAAATTAGGTCAAGTACAGAGGCGAGTTCGTGCTTCAGGCGGTCGCGCTCGATGATTGCATCGACGTGCCCACGCTCTAAATACGCTTCTGCGGTGTGTTCGGTGTCGGCACGTTTTCCTTCGATTTCACGAAGATCACCAAGCGGCGAAAACCCAATGTGAGATCCGGGCTCTGCAAAAATAATGTCGGCCATTGACGCAAAACTGCCCAGTACTTGGCCTGTAGACGGGTTGCTAAGCGAAACGATGAACGCCTGCCCTTTATCGCGAAGTGCTCTCGCTGCGAGGGTAGTTTTTGCCATCTGCATTAACGACAGCACCCCCTCTTGAATCCGTGCGCCACCGGATGTGACCAATGCTACGCACGGCAATTTTTTTCGTGCGGCGAGTTCGAGTGCGAGGGTGACTTTTTCACCAACGACAACGCCCATTGATCCGCCCAAAAAGCTGGAGTCGAGCACGATTATGACGGCCGGTGTGCCGCCGATCGAGCATGTTCCGGTTACGGCAGCTTCGGATAGTCCGGTGCGGCTCTGATCTTGGAGCAATCGCACACGGTATGAAATTCGCGGTGAGAACTGGAGTGGGTCGAGCGACTGAATCCACTTGCTCGTCTCTTTAAAGCTGCCTTCATCGGCTATAGCGGCAATTCGGCGGCGAGCTGAGATCGTGTAGTGATAACCGCAAGTTGGGCAGACTCTGAGCCGACGGTACTTGGTCGATTCGGAGATATTGGCTCCGCACGACAGGCAGACTTTGCGGGGCTGTTCAAGATCGAGAGAGTCGAGTTCTTCCGACAGCTTCGCAATGGCATCTTTGTCCAGCGGCTGATTTTCTTCTGGCGGAAATAGTGGAGTTACGTTATCTGGCACGGTAGTGCAGGTTGCTCCTCGATCTGTCGATTCGATACAGCGTAGTGCTGATCGTACGTATTCATTCTAAGCTAGCGAACGTTACGGGTACTGTGGTTCGCAACCTGCTAGCGGTTGCAGTTGTATGGGGCCGAGAGTGTGGGTCGTTCAGATGAACGTTACAGTACAGGCCTAGGCTTGCCGGGTTCGCCGGCGCCTACTACGCCTTCGTCTTCTAGTTCGTCCATCAGGCGTGCTGCCCGTGGGTAGCCGATACGGAGTCGACGTTGTAGCAGTGAGACCGATAGCGTTTGTTGCGATTGTGCGAGGCTTGCAGCCTGATCGAACAACGAGTCGCCATCGGTTGCGCTCGATGCCGTGCCGCCGTTGTCTGCGCCAGCGTCGTCGAAGCTTACTGTGAGTTCGGGCAAAGGCGGTCCGCCCATGCTCTGCCAAGACGACACGACGCCTTCGATTTCTTGATCGTTCAAGAACGCGCCCTGAACACGAGACGGCTTGGGCTTGTCGATTGGCATATAAAGCATATCGCCACGCCCGAGCAATTTTTCAGCACCAGTTGAGTCAAGGATCGTTCGTGAGTCGATTTGCGACATCACCGCAAATGAAATTCGGCTTGGGAAGTTGGCTTTGATTAATCCGGTGACAACATCGACCGAAGGACGTTGTGTTGCGACGACCAGATGCACACCCGTTGCTCGCCCAAGTTGTGCCAGTCGCACAAGCAGACGTTCTACATCGCCAGCGGCCGTGAGCATTAGGTCGGCGAGCTCGTCGACGAGAATGACCAAGTAGGGCATCTGCTCGTCCATTTTCTCGTTGTACGAGGCGATGTTTTTGACAGACGCCTGTTCGAGTTGACGGAATCGACCCATCATTTCGTCGACTAGTGATCGTAGAACGATTACGGCTCGATCGGCTTCAACGATGACGGGGTGATAAAGATGCGGGATGCCTTGATATGGGGTTAGCTCGACACGCTTAGGGTCGATCATGATGAGCCGTAGTTCGAGCGGCGTCTTTGTCATGATTAGCCCGGTGATGATGGCATTCATGCACACGCTTTTGCCGGATCCGGTTGATCCAGCAACCAACGTGTGTGGCATTCGGGAAAGATCGGCCATTACTGGCTCGCCGCCGCTGCCGAGACCGAGCGGGACGGGCAGCGCTGCAGATTTCGAGAATGAATCCCATTCAGGCGTGTCCATCACCGAACGCAATGTCACTTGAGTTGGGTGGGAGTTAGGCACTTCGATTCCAACCACTGATTCGCCGGGAACAGGAGCTTCGAATCGAAGACTGGGTGATGCGAGTGCGAGAGCGATATCTTTTTCGCGGTTGAGGATGGTGTCGACTCTAACGCGCTGACCGCCAGTGTTTTCTTCCGATCGACCCTTCCAGCCGGGGCTGAGTCCGTACATAGTTACGGTCGGGCCTTGGCGAACTTGATCGACGCTAACGTCGATGCCGAACTGGCCGAGAGATTCCTCGACGGCGCGACTTGTACTGTCAATTTCTTCTTGAGAGATACCACCGGGCTTTGCGATAGCCAGCATGTCGCGGTTAGGAAGATGCCACGGATACCGCTGGGCGGCAGAATAGTCGGGCGGCGGAGTAGCGATGTCCTCGGCGGCTTCTACTTCGGTGGGTGTCGGGTAGGCGACGGTTACTGGAGTTGCAGGATCCTGCGGGAGTCGGTCGACGAACTTGGCTAGCTCGGATTCCGGAGCCGTTTCGTTCGTAGCTGTGAGAGTGTTTTCAGCGTTCGAGGTTGCCGGTGAGGTAGCGGGCGTAGTGACAGTGGTAGATGTATCGCCTGCGTTTTGAATTGCGGCGAGTCCGACAGCCTCGTTCTCGGCATCGGTCTTCGCCTGAGCCGTCTGATCGGCTTCGTACTCAGCTAGATCAGCTTTTTGTAACTCTTTAGCTGCGGCACGTTCAGATCGCCAATTTTCGAGCTTGATAGATAGTGTGCGTAATCCGCCAACGACCATCGCGTAGAAGGTAACGATTGCTCCGCCAAATACTGAGCCCGTTCGTTTGGCCCAACTTGGTGAGCCGATTGCGAATGCGATCAGGAGCAGGGCGACCACTCTCACCCACGCGATGGCGTATTCGGAAATACCAACGTCGAAGCGATCCCACTCTTGCGGTAGCCGGGATATCGCCATTCCAACGTCGCCGCCAAAAGTCTCGCCACTAAATGCCGCGAGTGGGGCGTAGAAAATGCCAAGCCCGCCTGATATTGCTGCCGCAATTGAAAGCGACGAAACCACCCAGCGCCATCGTGCAAACAATGCAGTTCGTTTGAACACGATAAGGAACAAGGTGGCTACTAGCCACAGTCCGAGCGGAATCGCCGACCATCCGACCAATTTGCCGGTGTCGTCTTGAAAGAAGAAGTAAGCGATCGCCGCCACCGCCGCTATCGCGACGGCGAACCAGAATTGCGCAGGTGCCGCAACCAAAAGCCGACCAACAAGCCTCGTCGTCGAGCCGATGAATCGGCCGAATTTGACGAAGGCGTTTGAGCCGGTCTTTTTAGTTTTGGATTTAGACGTCAATTGAGGATGTGATGATCAGCGGGCGGCGTTTTGTGCGCCGACCTAAGAAGCTTCCAACAGTAGTGCGTACAACATCTTCTAGATCGCCGTACTCTATCGGCTTCTTCAACTGTTTTTCAAGCACAAGAGTCAGAGCATCTTCAGTTTCGCGTAATAGACCGTCTGAGTCCTCTGTGTGAACGAAACCGGCTGAGGCGATTTTTGGCCTACCCACGAGTGAACCATCGACAGTGTCACGTGAGAACGCCACGCTGACAACACCGTTGTGCTGAAGCGATCGGCGTTCGATAACGACGTTGCCGGATTCATCCCACATGCCGAGTCCGTGCACAAAGATGTGCCCGGCTTCTATTCGGTCGACGACTTCCCCTGCCTTGGCATCGATCTCGAGGATGTCGCCATCGGTGAGCAAGAATGCGTTCTCAGGAGCGACGCCAGTTGAGATAGCGAGGTCGACGTGCGCTTTCAGCATTCGGTACTCACCGTGAACAGGTACAAAGTACTTAGGTCGTGTTGCATTGAGCAGCATCCGAAGCTCTTCTTTGCGGGCGTGACCTGGTACATGTGTGCGTGTTTCGTGATTGGTAATAACTCTCGCACCGAGTCGAACGAGTTCGTTGATCGATTCGTTCACCGGAACTTCGTTGCCCGGAATCGTGCTTGCCGACATGATGATCGTGTCGCCGTCTTGAATAGTGATATCCCGGTGATCGTTACGTGACATGCGAACGAGACCAGACTGTGGCTCGCCTTGGCTTCCCGTAGTGAGAATTAGCACTTTATTGTCGGGAAGGCTTTTCGCCTCAGCGGCTGTGATCATTAGGTCGCCGGGGATGTCCAAGTGACCAAGTTCGCGACCTGTCTTGGTGTTGTTAATCATGCTGCGTCCGAGAACACAGAGTTTTCGACCGTGTTTGACGCAGGCATCGGCGACGATCTGGATACGTGCGATCTGAGAAGCGAAACTCGAAATGATGATTCGATTTTCAGCTTCACCGATAAGACCCGGTAGATTCTCGACTACTTCACGATCTGAAGGCGAGTAGCCCTCTTCTTCGGCGTAAGTAGAATCTGCCATGAGCAGCAATGCGCCGTCTTGGCAAATGTCGGCGAGCACGCCAAGGTCGGATGGAGGTCCGATTACTGGTGCATTGTCGAGCTTGAAATCACCGGTGTGAATCACAACTCCAGCCGGGGTGTTTATAGCGATACCGGTTGAATCGGGTACCGAGTGACAGACTGCGAACCATTCGACTTCAAGTTCGCCGATTTGGTGCTGCTCACCGGGGCGAATCACCTTTAGTTCGGCTTCGTCACGCATGCGAGCTTGTCGCAATTTGTCGTGGAGCAATGCTTCTGCCATTGCCGGTGCGTAGACAGGGACGTTTACACGTTTGAGGAAGTGCGGAACGGCTCCGATGTGGTCTTCGTGACCGTGCGTGATTAGTAGTGCTCGGACGCGATCAGCGTTTTCTTCCAGATAGTCCATATCGGGAATCACTACGTCGATGCCGGGCATGTTCCACTCAGGGAATAGCACACCTGCGTCAATCACGACAATATCATCGACGGTCTCGAGGACCATCATGTTTTTGCCGATCTCGCCCAAACCGCCAAGTGGTAATACGCGGATCCATGGCGAGTTGTTGTTTTTTGATGTCATACGAATGAAATGATGCCAATTGGGATTACGAGGCACACTGCGCGATTGTTCTGGCTACGTTGCAGTCAGATTTTCTCGAACGCTTTAGTGTGGTGCCTAGAACATTCCCAGTTGGCGATCTCCTTTTTCTTTTGTTGTTTCGTTCTTCAATAGAGGTTCAGATAGTTGAGCGTCGGCAGTTGATGCTTCGGCTGTTTGGCTTGAAGGCCGGTTATTGTTTTCTTGTTCTTCTTCGGGTAATTTTTGATCTTCTTGCGTTACCGGTGAGTTGGGCGCCTTGGTCGTGATTTCGCCATCGATTTTGTCATCGATATTTTTTGGCGATACCCGGTTGGCTTGTCGTAGTGCTTCGGGAAGTTTTAGCACATCTTTCTGAAGTTCTCGCTTGATTGCCGGATTTCTTAGTCCGGCAGCGGGATGGTACAGCGGAAATAGAATACGGCCTTCCCATTCGAGTATCTTGCCGTGGTCTTCAGAAATTTTACCCTTTGGATGGAACCTAAGCATGGAAACACGACCCAGTGTGACCACGACTTTCGGGTCGAGAAGTTCCATCTGGCGCTCCAAATACGGGCGGCATGCGGCAACTTCGTCGGGTAGCGGGTCTCGATTGTCGGGCGGTCGACACTTCACGACGTTAGTGATGAATACGTCTTCGCGGCTCATCGGAATCGCTGCGAGTAGTTCATCGAGCAATTTGCCCGAGCGACCAACGAACGGTAGACCCTGCTGATCTTCGTTGAATCCGGGACCTTCGCCGATGATGAGAATCTCGGCTTTGGAGGAACCGCTGCCCGGAACGGCGTTCGTTCGAGTGGAGTGAAGACCGCAGCCAGTGCACGAGCGCACGGCGTTAGCGAGTGCGTCGATTGAATTCCATGGCTTGCTGCTGGTTTCGGCTGTGGTCAAAGCGTGAAGGTCGTTAGAGAAAAGTTGTCCGGATGCGGACGTGGGTAGGTGCGTTCAAGTTATCACAGTCGGGTCAAGGAACGTCAGCCACGTCGCTTCAGCGCAGGCTCCTCGCAATTACTGTGTTGTTTGCACACGACTAAATCACGCAACGACGCTCGAAGCCAACCAACGTTCCTCCCCCGGATCGTGGGAGTTAGAGGGGGAGATTGCGACGCTGAGCCGAGTTACGAAAGTAACGAGCGCTACTAACGGTTCTCCCTCCCAGAGTGGAAGGGAGTTAGAGGGTAGGAGACTTGCGACGCGTAGCCGAGTCATTCGATGACGAGCGCGACCAAACGCCAGGCGCGAAAAAACCGCATCGCTCTCAACTAAAAAATAATGAGAACGAATGCGGTTTTTAGTGCTCAGATGCCAAAGTGATCACAAAAGCATTCACCAAAACGTCTAAACGAAGCGCAACCGAATTAGTCGGTGATTCCGCGATCGGCCAGGTACTTCACAGCATCCTGAACGGTCTTGATACCTTCGGCATCTTCATCGGAAATCTCGAGAGGTTGGTCGTCTGAACCAAATTCCTCTTCGATCGCCATGATCAACTCGACCACGTCGAGGGAGTCGGCATTTAGATCCTCTGTGAAAGACGATCCTGCTGAAACGTCTGACGCATCAACACTGAGCTTGTCCGCCGCTATATCGCGGACTCGATCCAACACACTGGCCATTTACTTCAACCCCCGGGAGGTCATGCGGAACGGCCGTCCCGCTCGATCTTGTGATTTCAAATTTCGTCGACTACAAACATAGTCGAACGGCAATCTATGCTAGCAGAGCGCCGAGCACTCCGTTAATGAATTTTGGCGACGAATCAGACCCGAATAATCGAGCTAACTCAACCGCTTCGTTCGCAACTACGTTCTGAGGAGCCGCATCGTCCATCGCCAACTCGGCCATCGCAACCCGCAAAACGTTACGTTCTACGAGTGGCATTTGGTCGGAAGGGTACTGAGATGCGATCTTCGCTATTCGTGAATCCAGCTCAGTTCGCTGATCCTCACACACTCTTACCAGACGGATTGCAAAATCGATGTCATCGTCTGTTAGTTCTCGCTCAACGGCGAGGCGCCTTACGGCTGATGTGGCGGGATGGCCAGAGGAATCGGATTCGTACAGTGCCTGCACAACTGCAGCTCGTGAGCCGGTGCGGCCTTTTCGAATCGGTGGGTCGCTTTCGCCAACAATATCGCCATCGACAAGTTCATCGAGACGGTCGGGCTCTTGCGGTATGTACTTTGATTTAGCTGCAGACACGTTTAGTTAGCCCTAAGGCGAATTCTTACTTGAAGGAAGGGATACCAATAACTATTGGAAGTCTTAAGCGGGGAAGCCTACGAAGCGCTCGAGTAGTTGAGTACCGAAGCGAAGTCGCCAATGCTGGTGACGCTGGCAGAACGATAGATTCTCTTCACCATTCCGGAAAGAATCTTACCGTGGCCAATTTCGTAGAAAGTGTCAATCCCGTCGTTCAGCATGAACTTGACGGTGTTGTTCCACTGCACGCAGGAAGTCAGCTGCAAGCGAAGCTCTTCTTTGACTTCTTCGGCAGTAGCAAGCGACTTAGCTGTCACGTTACCTACAAGAGGAACGAGAGGGTCGTGGAACGTAAGTGAATCAATCATTGCGTTCAAGCCGTTCTGAGCTGGGCTCATCAGACCTGAATGGAAAGCACCACCAACCTGTAGTGGAATTGCCTTCTTAGCACCACGAGCGCTAGCGATATCAATCGCCATAGCGAGGCTGTGGTGGTCACCGGCGAGAATAATCTGCTGCTCGGTGTTGATAGTCGACATCTGTGCGCCAGACTCACGACAAATCTCTTCGGCGGTAACTTCGTCCAAGCCGATCAGAGCAGCCATTCCGCCGGGTCGCTCTTCGCAAGCGCCTTGCATAAGTCGGCCACGTTCGAGAACAAGTTGCACAGCATCTGAAATGCTCAGTACGCCAGCAACTGCTAAGGCAGAGTACTCACCGAGTGAGTGGCCTGCGGTTGCGTTTGGAACCTGAAGAACGCCAGTGGCTTCTTCCATTGCTCTCCAAGTAGCAACCGAAGTTGCCATGATGGCGGGCTGAGTGTTCTGAGTTTGTCGAAGTTCGTCGTCGGGGCCCTCAAACATCATTGTTGAAAGCTTACGACCCAATGTGTCGTCAATCTCGTCGAATACATCGCGTGCCGCGATCGAATTCAAGTAGAGGTCTTTTCCCATGCCGACGGCTTGTGAGCCCTGACCTGGGAATAAGAACGCTATCTTCGAAGCTGTTTGGGTAGTCATATGGGACGACTCTCCTGCGTTAGCAGTGTTTACTTACGAATCAGACTCGCTAGATGCAGCTGCAATTGGCTGTACCTGTTCGAGTAGGTTCACCTGAGGCCAGTTACCCGGCATCGTGCGACCTTTGTGGTTTCCACACTCCGGGCAAGCAATGTGCGGTTGGATTCGTTCCTGCCGTGAACATGGGCAAACTGAAGATGCCGGCAACTTAATTGCGTTGTGGGCGTTTCGGTTGCCCTTGCGGGCACGGGTATGTTTTTTCTTGGGAAGTGGAGGCATATCTATATATCAAGGGCGTTAGCCCGCTCAATCAACGAATTTTGCGCCTTTACCAGTTAGCCCTGCAAGCCCCGCCCAACGCGGATCTATAGAACTTTCGGCGCACGAACACTGAATTATATTGCGATTAACCGTACAAAGGGGGCAAATTCCAAGGCAATCTTCCTTGCAAAGTATCGCAATTGGAAGTGCGCCGAGAAGAGCTTGCCCTAATCCTTCGGTTAAATCAAGATAGTTTTGTTCGGTAATGGTGAGTGCGGGATCGTAGTAATCATCGTCGTCTGACGAGCCGACGTTGTTCGAGCTTTTGCCCGATTTGCCGACTAAATCGTTGTTTGCGGGAGAATATTCTTCTTCCATGTTCACGACAACGTTCAAGGTAGCCGGTTCAAGGCACCTGCTGCACGCACCGTTCGTTACTGCTTCTATTTCGGCAGTAACGTGCACTGATTGATCGGTTCGCATGAGGCGGACCGGACCGTTGATCTCTTTTAACGAGTGGCCGTCTATTTCAAGGCTTACGTTTTCTAATTCATGCTGCTCACTATCACCGAGATTCCCGGTAAGCAGCCCCGCAACGTTGTAGATCATCTAGTCCAAATCCCCGTAAAGGGTCCGAATCGAGCAATTTTTGCCGCATAAAAAGGACGCGTGCACCGCAATCTACTCTAAGCAAGCAGTATCGACGTGAGCAAGTGTTTACGTCGTATGGTGCCGTTTGCTTACGGGTGTTCTAGTGGCGCAACCCGCTGCTGGGCACTACGCCCACCTACACCCATCGCCTCACTGAGCGGGTGTACTCGTTGAATTCATCCCCAAACCTATCGTGCAAAAACTTTTCTTCTGAGGGGATGACACGAAAATTGGTGATGGCCATGGCAAGTAGGACGCCGATTAGCAACCACCACGAGCCTAGTAGCAGTCCGATGCCGAGTAGAAGCAGCGACCAGCCTAGGTACATAGGATTTCGGGTTAGACGATAGGGTCCGGCGGTTTGAAGCGACCCCGGCTTTTCGGTCGATTCATTTGCGAAGACGTATATCGCCCAAATCATCAGTGACACGGCGATGAATATGGCGATACCGCCGGTGAGATAACCCGGAATTCCGTTCGTGAACACAAACGCTGTCTTCGACCAATAATTAAGAGTGATGCCGATGACTAGAAGTGCTAGATGATATTCGGGAATTGGGAAGTTTCGAAGCTTATTGACCAAGATTGATTTCCAATAGAAAAATGCCGATGTTCCGATCATGTTGGAGTCTGAGCGAGAGTACCACGGACGTTGTGTGCGGCAGTCGATAGATTGAGCAATTGCTGGCAAGCGACTACTCTCTGCGCATAATTCGATATTGTTTGGCGCTACCGCCACAGTCACCAAAGGAATACGGCTTGCGGATCGATCCCGAAATTCTGAGGAACAACACTGAACAGCTCGAACGACTCGAAAAACTCGTGTCGTCGAATCCGAACTACGAAGTCGATCTTCATGGTGGCTGGACTGCCGCTGTCGCTTTTGCTCACATGGGATTCTGGGATCGTCGGCAGGCAGAGCTGCTCAGAATCTGGGAGATTGGCGATCCGTTACCCGAATCGGCGACCGACGATCAACTGAACCCCGTTCTCGAACGATACTGGCAGCAGTTGACGCCTGAAGTTACCGGGCAGATGGCCGTTTACGCAGCACGGGAAGTGAACGAAATCATCGAGTCGCTTTCCGATGAAAAAGTCGAAGCGCTTCTAGGGAATGGCAAGCAGTTCATGCTCGCTCGGGGCCGTCACCGCAAAGAGCACATCGACCAGATCGAGCGGGAGCTCTAGGCACGTAATTGAGGGGGGCTGGTGATGGAAATATTGGGCGTTGCGCTCGGAGTAATCATCGTCGCGGTGTTGCGACTGGCGATTCCGTTCACAATCTTTCGCTGGCCGCTTTGGGGCGGAATCGCGTCTGCCGTGGTCGATTCGATCGACGTAATACTGATCTACCTGATGGATCTTGGCGATTTCAAGGATTATCACGGCACTGACAAAATCCTCGACACCTATTTCCTGGTGTTCATGGCGTTCTACTCGTGGCGCAGTTAGAGGGGAGTCGAGCGGAACGTATCGCTGTGGTTGTTCGGTTGGCGGATGATCGGGTTTGTCGCATTCGAAATAACGGGAGTCCGCTGGCTGCTTCTCGTATTTCCAAACATATTTCTGTGGTTTTGGGTATTTGTCGCTTGGCGAAATCGATTCAAGCCCGCAATGGAGATCACGTATCAGCGTGCGACGATTGTTCTCGCCATCATGCTTGGTCCCAAGCTTTTGCAAGAGACAATTCTCCATATCTGGCAACTCCACCCGGTAACGATCATGCAGGATTTCTTCACCGATTTATGGAACAGTCTGACCGGGTGACGGTTCGATTTGTCTGATGTGAGACGATATGGTTTTCATCCCCCGCTTTATGGAGACGTCTTGCTCAAGTCCATCGTCATAGCTGCGCTGATCGTGCTCGCAATTGCATGCGGAAGTGACTCAGATGATTCCGCTGCCGTTGCTCCTGATTCAGACGGTACGAACGAATATGGGTTCGATGTGTCGATGACCGCGAGGCCCGGTTCGACTTTCACTATCGATGATGTGAAGGCTGCCGGTTGGAAGTCGTCGAAAGAATTCCCCGTCGATCAACTCGAAGGCGCAACGGCTGTTTGGTTCGGGTTCTATCAGCAGAAGAATCTGGAAGTGTGGGTTTATGACGATCACGAAGATGCTGTTGATCTAGGCAGCGGACCTGCTGAAGAAATAGTTGCTGCCACCCGTGGCGTTAGCGGCGGTGGGGCAGGTCCGTATATGAAGCAGACAACTCACTATGGGGCTTACGGAATAGTGGGTAATCTGTTGATCTTGTGTGAATCGGAAGTGGCGGTTTGCGAGAGTTTGGCGGACGCACTGCCGTAGATGTGGGAGAATTAACGTTCATTTGAACACCACCAATCTTTTTCGATCTCAACCGCAGACTCAGGTCAAACTGCAGATCGAATTTTATGTCCCGTAAGGATCAACGCAAAAAGATGAAGAAGAGCAAGAAGCAGCTGTCGAGTAGGGCACGGTTTGTATTTGGCGCTGGTATCGGAATTGCATTATCAGCTGCACTGTTCAACAGCATCGACGAAGCACCGGTGAAGTTCGTTTTGATGACGATGTTTGCCGTAATAATGGGCTACGCACAAGTAGTCGCTGGGCGTGACACCGCAAGCTCTCGCAAATTTACGAAATGGATGCTTACCGGAGGCGTCCTCGCGATGGTTGTGGGCATCGTGGCTATTCTTGTCATCAACTAGACACAAAATATCATTTCGACTGATCGCTCCTGAAGATGTGCCAAATATTGTTCGGTGGCAGCGAGAGTCGGAAGTTGCAGTCTGGTGGGGTGAGCAAGAAAAGTCCGAAGATGAAATTACAGCCAAATGGGTTCGTCGAACCGGTGGGGCTGGCTCCGATTACGACCGGAACACCAGTCGCTACGTCATCGTTGTAGATGGTCACGATATCGGTCACATCCAGGGCTACGATTTACAGCACTATCCCAAGCACGCCGCTGAAACCGGCATACCGAATTCTGGCGGCCTTGATCTATTCGTTGGTGAACCCGAATGGCGAGATCGTGGAATTGGTACGCTCATAGTTCGCAAATTTATCGATGAAGTTGTGTTCGCTATGCCCGGAATCGCAACCTGCATCATCGATCCCGATCCGGCGAACAGGCGAGCGATTCGCACCTACGAGAAGGTCGGATTCGTCCACGTGAGATCGTACTACTCGGATGAAAACAAGATGGATTGTTACTTGATGCGACAAGAACGCGGGAACCGCTAGACTTCCGCTTATGACTATGATCGAACTGCCGTTAGACCATCCCGAACGCCTTCTTCGTTTTCGAGGAAGCGGTCGCCTGTGGGAGAGCCAGATCGAACAACGGCAGAAGGTGATCGATCGAATTTCGTACGAAGACGGTCGATGGGTTTGGACGGGTCAGGCGAAGTCGGCGAAGGGCCAAAAATATCCGCAACTAAGCCTGGGCGTCGGTAAAGGAATGCGATATCTCGCCAACGCTCGACATGTTGTGTTCTATCTGGCGAATGGCTGGGTCGATTCGAAGGCGCAGCAGTATCGAGCGCGTGATGGCGATCCCATGAACGTACATCCGCAAAATCTCGTTCCCGTTCCGCCGATTAAGCGGACAAGGGCGGATAGTTCGATGTGGGGCGTGACTGAGCTGCGGGAGTTTTTCGGATAGTTCGTTTGATCGCTAGCTGACTTGCTCTAGCGAGAGTCGGTTGCCTTCTGGGTCGCGGAGTTTGGCCGATTTCACACCGGGTGCTACTTCGTAGATCGGTTCGACCTCGAAGCCTTTTTCTTTTAGATCGAACGCAGCGAATTCGAGATCTTCGACTTTGATCGAGAGAATCACAGATCCGCTTGTTCGAACGTCACCGCCGCCATGAATGGCTAGTTGGCAACTTCCGGAATTTAGAGTGACCCAGCTTTCTTTTGCGAGATCGGTCGGGGATTCCGGGTACGTGATCTCAAACCCGAGAATGTCTCGATAGAACTTTGCGAGTCTACTGACGTTGTTTGCTACAAGAATGATTTGGTAAAGATCAGCCATTTGGTTTTGTCCTTAGGTGGTTCATGTTGGCTTGTTCTATCGAAAGTAGCTTATATATTCGATGATGTGTTTATAACGTTTTCACCTAAAACGAATAACGTATTGCCAAATAATAACGATTGCTTTTAAAAACACTGGGGCAGTGTTAAATTCTTATGCATACCAATTGACGTTGTCATCTCACAGGATTCGGCACCATTATTGAACAGCCAGAAAATCGTCGATACAAATGAAGAAAAACTCGATTAATCTAGCCGACAATCTCGACTTTCTTCGTAACGTCGAAGATGGTTCCGTGAATTTGATCTACATCGATCCGCCGTTCAACACGGGCGTCACCCAGTCGATGACGAGTCTGAAGACGGTTCGGGATGACGAAGGCGATCGCACCGGATTCGGTGGAAACAGGTATCGGACCGAACGTGGCGAAAGTAAGTCGTATCTCGATTCTTTCGACGACTACATGGGTTTCCTAGCTCCTCGAATAGAAGAAGCGAAAAGAGTGCTTACTCCAGATGGATCGCTGTTTTTGCACGTCGATCAACGGGAGTCGCACTATTGCAAGATATTGCTCGATCAGGTTTTTGGTCGAGGTTCGTTCATGAACGAGATCATCTGGTCGTACGACTACGGTGGTCGTTCAAAACGGAAATGGCCTGCAAAGCACGACACGATATTTTGGTACGCAGTCGATCCTAAGAACTACACCTTCAATGCCGATGCTATCGACCGGATTCCGTATATGGCGCCGTCGCTGGTTGGAAAAGAAAAAGCGGCGAGAGGCAAAATTCCTACCGACGTTTGGTGGCAGACGATTGTGCCTACGAACGGCAAGGAACGCACGGGGTATCCGACTCAGAAGCCAATAGCGATTCTTGATCGGATCGTGAAAGTTCACACGAACGCTGATGAGCTTGTGATGGATTTTTTTGCTGGCTCAGGAACGACAGGCGTTGCAGCGGCGAAGAATGATCGACGGTTTGTGTTGGTTGACGCGAATAGCGAGGCTGTTCAAATAGCTGCCAAGCGACTAACCGGGTACGAGCCTGAGTGCGTGGGATTTACGCCTGAACCGCAGACTGTGTGATTAAGCGGGTTTTGGCCGTTGAAATCGACGGAAACGCCGGAAACAAAAAGGGACAGCGATATTCACTGTCCCTTTTCTATGTCACTACTTAGCTACGGCGAATTCTAGATCGATATTTCGATCAATCCAAGAACGATGCGATTAGCTCCACGTGCGATCGTGCGAGTCGACTTCTGTCCACTCGGACGTGCTGCCCCAGACTTCCTGTGGCTTCGCGGCGTAACGAGGTGAAGTTTGATTCTGGTGTTCGAGAATCGCTTCTTCGTTGAGTTCGATGCCTAGACCCGGTGCATCGGGAACGTTCACATAGCCGTTCTGGATCATCGGGCCATCTTGACCTGCGATCGTTACAAGATCGTTCCACCAAGGACTGTCGACCGAGTGCATTTCGAGAGCGATGAAGTTGTCGATCGCCATCGCACACTGGGCGTTTGCCATCGCCATCACAGGCGTGCCTGCTTGGTGAAGCGCAATTCCGATACCGGCGTCGCGTGCCATGTCGGCAATTCGTTTGGTTTCGAGGATTCCGCCCGAAGTTCCGAGATCAGGGTGCGCAACCGAAATGGCTCGCGCTTCGATAAGCGGAGCGAATCCTTCTTTGGCGTAGATGTCTTCGCCGGTGCAGACAGGTGTATCGACAGCAGCCTTGAGTCGTGTCCATTGGTCGACAAACTGCCATGGAATCATGTCTTCGTACCAAGCGAGCGTGTATTTATCGAGTGCCTTACCGATTCGAATCGCACTTTCGACGTTCATGTGACCGAAGTGGTCGGAAGCCAACGGGATTTCGTATCCGATGGTGTCTCGAACGGTTGCCACGAATTCACCCATCTTTTCGATGCCGTAGTCGGTGACTTGAATTCCGGTGAACGGGTGCATCGTGTTCATCGATGTCTTGATGAGGCTTTTGTTGACCACTCCGCCTTCGTACTCGGCGGCGATCCAAAGTCCGATGTCCATCTTTAGGAATTCGAAACCATCATCCATGCGACCCAGTAGCGCCTTGCCCATTTCTTCGGGATCGCGCTTGAATGGAGTGTCGGCGTACACCTTTACGTTGTCGCGGTACTTGCCGCCAGCGAACATGTACGCCGGAACACCGAACGCTTTTCCTGCTAGGTCACAGAGTGCGATTTCGATTCCGCAAACTCCGCCACCAAGACGACCGTGACCACCGAACTGTTTGATCTTGGCGAACAGTCGGTCGATATCACAGGGGTTCTCGCCGATGAGGCGGCTCTTGAGCATCAGTGCGTAGTTGGCTGATGCGCCGTCTCGAACTTCGCCGATGCCGACGATTCCCTGATTGGTTTCGATCTTGATGAGTGGCCAGCCGTATCCAAATCCGTCGGTGCCTACTACGGCAACTTTGAGATCGGTGATTCGGAGGTCGGATGGACTACTACTGGTGCTTACTTTGTCGAGAACTTGATCGGTCGTCATTAGTTAGGAATTCTTTCTGGAGATAGAAATTATCTGGGCGTCAGAAGGGCAGTGTTTTAGTAGTAATCCGGGACGGCTTGGACCGACTGTATCGCAGTACATCGAACCCGAAGAAGAGTTAAGACTAACGCCAGATTTAGGTGATGGACACTGCGATGTAGAAATCGGTTACAGGTCGCCGATTATTGCTCTGGATATGACCAGTCGCTGGATTTCCGAGGTACCTTCGTAGATTTCGGTTACACGCTGGTCGCGGTAAATTCGTTCGACTGCCGACGGCTTGAAATAGCCGACTCCACCGTGGATTTGAAGGGCTTTGCTCGCGATGCGACCGGCGGCTTCGGATGCGTAGAGCTTCGCCATTGCGGATTCTTTTCCGTGCGGCAGTCTTTCATCGTAAAGAGCGGCTGCTCGGTATGTGAGTAGGCGTGCGGCATCGAGTTCGACCGCCATATCAGCCATCATGAACTGAATCGCCTGTCGAGTAGCGATCGGCTTGCCGAACGTGTTTCGTTGCTTTGAATATGAGAGGGCAGCGTCGAGAGCGCCTTTTGCGAGTCCTAAGCACTGAGCAGCGATCATGATTCTGCTTGAATCGAGAATTTTTAGAGCGAGCTTGTATCCAGCGCCCTCTTCGCCAAGGCGGTTTTCGATCGGGATACGGCAATTGTCGAAAACCAGTTCGGCAGTGGCGCATCCCTTCATGCCCATCTTGCCGTGCTGTGGGTTGATCGTGAAACCGGGCGTTCCTTTTTCGACGACCACCGCTGTTACGCCTTTGTGGCCGGCATCCTTGTCGTGATTGGTGAAGACCGAGAAGACGTCGGCAACCGCGCCATTTGTGCAGAACAATTTCGAACCGTTTAGGACGTATTCGTCCTTGCCTTCGGCGTTTTTCACCCTAGTTAGCGAGGTTTCGAGTGCTAGCGCGTCTGAACCAGTTCCGGCTTCGGTTAGTGCGAAAGCTGCGATTTTTTCGCCGGATGCGAGTGATGGAAGCCAGCGTTTGCGTTGCTCGTCAGATCCGCCATGAAAAATCGTTTGTGATCCGAGTGAAACGTGCGTAATCAGAACTGTGCTGGTTGAACCGCAAGCGGCTCCTACTTCTTCGAGCACGACCATGAAATCTTTGTACTCACCACCCGAACCACCGAATTCTTCAGGAACGGTCATTCCAGTTAGACCGAGTTCCGCTAATCCACGGAACTGGTCGATAGGGAACACTTCTTTTTCATCGACTTCATCTGCTCTTGGAGCGAGATTTTCGGCGGCGAACTGTCGAACCGTGGTCGCGAGCATTGTTTGCTGTTCGTTGTAGAACGGCTGCATGGTTGGGTGTTCCTGAGTATTGCTTGGGAGCGTGGTTGCTCGGACTGGAAATATCGTGCGATTCTAAATCTGAGAGGTAACGATACACGGATGAGATAGATTCCGAGCGTTTGCGATGCGCCATCTCCGCTTATAGATGAGAAGGGGATAAGGGTAGACTTTGCATCTGAATTTGCACTTGATTTGTGTATCGCTCTGGGTAGGGTTGATGCGCGCACCGAACGGAATATTCTTTGCGAATACTTGGCATTGATCCTGGCCTAACTAATACCGGATATGGCTTGATCGACACCGATGGAAGTAATTTCAAGGCTGTTGAAGGCGGGGTTGTTCGGACGAAGTCGAGTGAACCGATGGAAAAACGATTGTTTGCCATCTACAAAGTGATTCGTGACGTAATTCAGGAGTTCAAGCCTGATGCCGTTGCGATTGAAGATTTGCACGCTCGTTTTGCCAAGACGGCGTTGTTGCTGGGTCAGGCGCGAGGAGTCGCTGTTATGGCGGCTGGCGAGGCCGACTTGCCTATGTTCGGGTATCAGCCGACCCGAGCGAAGAATCTTGTGACTGGTTCTGGCAGAGCCGATAAAGAGCAGATGAAGCTAGCAATTGCTGCCCATCTTGGCGATCCTGATGCTGCCAAAAACGAACACGTTGCCGACGCGTTTTCCATTGCTATTGCTCATGCGATTATGAGTGGGAGCTCGGCAGTCGCTGCAATTGAAGCAGCAAAGTAAACTCGATGAACAATGATTAGTTACATCACCGGAAAAATTCGAAGTCTGACCCGTGAACCCGGTCGAGCCGTGGTTATCGCTGGCGGAGTTGGCTATGAAGTTAGCTTGCCGACGTACGTTTATCAGTCGCTGGCAGACGAAGGACTCAATGCGGGTTCTGAAGTTGAGTTGGAGATTTACTATCACGTTACCGATCGACAGCCGAAGCCGATGCTTGTCGGGTTCAGGCATCCTAGTGAGAAGCAATTCTTCGAACAGCTAATACAGGTCGAAGGCATCGGACCTGCGAAAGCTGCGGCGGCGTTGGTGTTCCCCGTTTCGACTATCGCTTCGGCAATCGAAACCGAGGATTTGGCATCGCTTCAGCGTTTGCCGGGCATCGGTACTCGGGCTGCACAAAAGATTGTCGCTACTCTTCGAGGGAAGGTTGCCGCTACTGCGTTGTTGCAGGACGCTGGTATTTCAGAACAGGGGCAGCAAACGGCTGTTCCTCAGGTGTCGGACGCACGGTCGGAAGCTATCGAAGCGTTGGTTACGCTCGGCTATCGCCCAACCGAGGCGCAGGATAAGGTCGATGACGTGATTCGTCGGTCGCCGGAAACTGCCGAAGATTTGCAGGAATTGATGCGCGAGGTTTTCAAGGCACAGGTTTCGACTCAAGATTAGGTTCTTGTGTGACGAAATACTTTGAACAGATATTTCAAATGGAGTAGATGATTGGCTTCTGGGCCAGACGAAAACGGTCGAGAGCGGATTGTTCAGGCGAGTAGCCCGTCGAACGACGCTGAAAAGCTTGCCGGAGAGCAGGCACTAGAAGAGCGCGCTCAGGATATGGCTTTGGATACGGAGAACGTAGAGCAGAATAGGTCGAAAGATCTTCGGCCGCGTCGATTTCAGGAATACGTTGGTCAGCGGGCTGTTGTTGACAGTATCTCGATAGCAGTGATGGCGGCTAAGAAGCGTGGCGATACTTTGGATCACGCTCTATTTCATGGTCCTCCCGGTCTTGGCAAAACCACGATTTCGCAGATCATCGCTCGCGAGCTTGATTCGCAGCTGATTCATACGTCGGGCCCGGCGCTAGAACGACCTGCCGACGTTGTTGGCTTGCTTTCAAATTTGAAAGCCGGAGACGTTTTGTTTATCGATGAAATCCACCGTCTTTCGCACGCAGTAGAAGAGTATTTGTACTCAGCGATGGAAGATTTTCGAGTCGATTTCATGACCGGTGCCGGGGCTTTCGCAAAGAGCATTAATTTGCCGTTGCAGCCGTTCACATTGATCGGTTCGACTACTCGTGCTGGAATGCTTAGTGCGCCATTACGTGAGCGTTTCGGTCTTGCCTATCACCTCGATTTTTATTCGACTGAAGAGCTTGCTCGGGTTGTTACGAGGTCTGCCGGAATTCTCGAAGTGGACGTTAGCGATAGTGGCGCTCACGAGATCGCTAGACGGTCACGTGGTACACCGAGAATTTCAAATCGATTGCTTCGCCGGGTTAGAGACTTTGCTGAAGTGCGTAATTCGGGAACGATTACCGATTTAGTGGCTGCCGAGGCGATGGAAATCGAGGGCGTTGACGCGCTTGGTTTGGATCGTCTCGACCGTCTGTATCTGATGACATTGTCGAAGAACTATCAGGGTGGCCCTGCAGGAATTCAGGCGCTTGCGGCGACGATCAATGAAGATCAGCAGACTCTAGAAGACGTCGTTGAGCCGTTCTTGTTGAAGATCGGGTTCATCATTCGAACCCCACAGGGGCGTCGAACAACAGCCGAGGGATTCGAGCACATCGGACTGCCGCCGAGGCTAGATGGCCCGACAGGGCAAGGCACGCTGCTTTAGTTAGATATTTTGACCGGGTCAACATGTGACCCGATCGCAGAATGAATCGTGAGTGTGCTGATTAAGTAGATGAGCCGTTTGCAGCCTTGGTTGCCTGGGCGATTAGCTCATCTGGAATGTCGTCGAACGATGCGTAGTTCATCGAGTAAAGCCGTGAGTAGAGTCCGCCATTCGCCATCAACTCGTCGTGATTGCCTTGCTCAACAATTCGACCGTCTTGAAGAAC
>JABIHL010000095.1 GCA_018649665.1 Chloroflexota bacterium
AAGAGCGGCCATCACACGAGCAGTCTCCATGACCCCAATAGTTCCCGACGTGTTGTCGTTTCCGCCGGGCGATTTGAGTACCGTGTCGTGGTGTCCAGCCAAAATCAGGTGTCGCTCAGGGTGCGTTGATCCTGTTATCTCGGCGACCGTGTTGTGAGCCTCGGCATCAAAATATTCAGCATCGACCGAAACATGAACTCTAGGCGAGCCACCAGCGATTCGCCTCAGATAAGCTCCGTCTTCCGAGCTGGTCTTCACCACAGCTATAGCGTCTTTTTGCGGTCCGACATTTAGCCACTCGTCAGAGTTGGCGTATTCCATCCGACCACCCGTTTTGGGTTCGATGGCGATGATGCAAGCTGCACCGGCTTCGGCGAGTCGTACTATCCTGGCTGTAAACGGCTCGGGTGCGATCGTTGCCAGCACTACCGAACCTTTGATGCGGTCGCCCAGTGCCTCCACTTGATGCGGAGAGCCATGACCGGCGTCAACCAGTGGCGTGGTTAGGTCAATTGCTTTGCAGCGCAGGAACGGCAATGCGGCGATCTGGCGATTATTGTCACCAGGTAGTGAAATCGAAACGTCGCCATGATTCCATGTTTCTAGAGTGAACGGTTCGACTTCAGCCCGATCAACCCCGGCCGCTTCCATCTGATCTCGAATGTAAGCGGCGGCACATCGATCTTCGGCTGAGCCTCCCCAACGAGGACCTATGACGTCGGCAAGCTCAGTCAGATGCTGCTTTATCTGTGAGCCTGACCACGCTTCACCCATCAAGAAGCGGTCGATTTCATGCCAGTTCAAATTCAATTCGTTCACCCGTTAACGCCATAGTCCGTGTCAAACATTCGACATATCAAAAGATCGCTCCAAGCAATCAAGATCAATGCCGCAGTATGTTACGCATTTCCACACCTAAATTGGGCATGATTTATTCACCGATACACCATGCAAATAAACCGAAGTTAGACGGCGCGTTTGGTAGTCTGAACTCAGTTCAACTGGAGCTCAGATTTAAGTGTCGGAAATGACACTGATCCGAAATGAGGCGTGTGATGATTGTTACTACTACCCAAGACATTCCTAGTCGAGAGATAACCGAAATTCTTGGTCTGGCGCGCGGTAACTCAGTTAGGGCTCGCCATGCCGGACGCGACATCATGGCAGGGCTCCGCAATCTCGTCGGTGGCGAAATTTCCGAATACGCAAAGCTTCAAGCCGAAACCCGCGAAATGGCAACACGACGAATGATCGAATTCGCCGACTCGATGGGTGCCGATGCTGTAGTTAGTGTTCGATACACAACTTCGATGATCGCATCGGGTGCGTCCGAGATTCTCGCCTACGGCACCGCCGTAAAACTCAGCTAATCGAGCAGAGCTATCCGTTGTACGTCGTTTCGACGTAACTTTCGACCATGTCGATGAAGTCGGTTGCAATATTCGGACCCGACAGGAACTTCACGCGCTGCCCATCTACGAAGACTGGCGCTCGTGGATCTTCCCCGGCTCCCGGAAGTGAAATACCGATGTTCGCTGCTCTTGACTCGCCCGGTCCGTTCACGACGCAGCCCATCACAGC
Organism: Chloroflexota bacterium; assembly: GCA_018649665.1. Classification (GTDB taxonomy): domain Bacteria; phylum Chloroflexota; class Dehalococcoidia; order Lucifugimonadales; family Lucifugimonadaceae; genus Lucifugimonas. Next base: position 1,582 of record JABIHL010000095.1, read on the forward strand.
CACCTGAAGCGCCTCAGAACCAGCGTGGCGGGATTGCCACTCTGGCAGCTTAGCGTCGATGTGAGTCTGAATATCCTGAGCCAGTTCACGGAACAACGTCGAAGTCGTTCGTCCGCAGCCCGGGCACGCCGTTACTGCGGGTCGGAATCGACGCAGCCCAACGGCCTGCAAAATATCCTGACAGAGTCGAACTTCTTTCGAACGATCCCCACCGACTTCTGGCGTAAGTGAAGCACGAATCGTGTCGCCGACGCCCTGTTCAAGCAGAGTGCTCAGAGCAGCCGTCGTAGCAACAACACCCTTCTGACCCATTCCAGCTTCGGTAAGACCCAAGTGCAATGCGAAATTAGATTTCAAAGACAGTTCTCGATAAACGGCAACCATCTGAGGAAGCCTTGATACCTTGCAAGAAATGATGATCTGGTTCTCTGTAAGACCAATATCAAGCGCCGCTTCCGCGCTTGAAAGCGCACTTTCTACAAGCGCTTTATTCTCGACTTGCTCCGAGTTCAACGGTTCAGCCAAACGTGAGTTCTCGTCCATCTTGTCGGCCATCACGTCTGGATCAAGACTTCCGGCATTCACACCGATTCGAACTGGAGTTCCAAGCTCACGAGCGATCTCAATGAACTGGGTGAAGTTCTCGTCATGTCGAACACCACGTCCGACGTTTCCGGGGTTGATGCGGAACTTGGCGAGAGTGCTGGCGAGTTCGGGGTAATCACGAAGCAACCGATGCCCAATGAAGTGGAAATCGCCTACGAGCGGAACATTGCAACCGAGGTCGGCGAGCCGCTTGCTAACTTCAGGAACTGCCTCAGCCGCCGCGGCATTGTTAACCGTGATTCGGACGATCTCGCTACCGGCATCGGCGAGAAGTTTAACTTGGGCGACAGTCGCTGCAATATCAGCGGTGTCGGTATCAGTCATCGATTGAACAACGACCTGGTTTCCCCCACCAATCATCACGCCGCCAACGCTAACCGGGTGGGTATTGTCTCGTGCCGCCAGTTCAATCGCTCCAATAAATAAGTTCGAATTAATTCGTACTAAACGATTTTACCGGTGAATACGCGCAACATTCACTCATTCGCGCTCGAATCGGCGATCCGAAACGTCAAGAACTCAGCGTGTCAGTAAGTTTGCGGACGATCACACGACAACAACCAAACCGCTCTAGAAGAACGATTCGCCTTTGATGATGCGCGTAACGTCCTGCACCGAGATCACAGCTATCAGACCAATCAGCAGCGCAAAGCCGACGAGGTGAACAAGTCCCTCTCGTTCGGGCGATATGCGCTTGCCACGTCGAGCGATCTCGACAAAGACGAAGAATATTCGTCCTCCGTCCAATGCAGGAATGGGCAAGATGTTAAGAATCGCAAGCGAAAGACTCAACGTCGCCGCCAGAGTAGCGAATGTGATGATCTTTGCGCCAAGTCCAGCATCGGCAACAGCGATCTCACCAGTGAGCTGACCGATACCGATCGGACCAACCGTAGATGGACCCTCAAACTGCGGATTCGAGCTACCGATTATCGTTGTCGTCAGCGCGTTTCGTGTCAAAACCGCGGTGTCGATAGCATGTCGCCAGCCAAGTGGGAACGCTTCGAACAGGCTTAAACCTTTGTTTTCGATTCTGCTGTTTTCAGTCGAAATCTGAACGCCTGTCGCACCCTCTTGCACCGTCGTCTTTATGCCAAGACCGTTATCGTGCAATCGTGCGTCTGAAAGAGATATCTGCTCGCCAGCGTCTTCAGCTTCAGCGACCACTTGCAGGATGTCGCCCAGTGAAGCCGGGGGATCGAGCTTCGCAGCATCTTCGTTAGAAATCTCATGAAGCGTGTCGCTCGGCTCATCAACAACCCTGAGCACCGTGTTTAGTCCCACGGAAACGTCGAACACACGGGCACGCGCCAGCGACATCTCGGTTTCGGGGTCGGTTACCTGAGCAACGACTAGAAGACTCGGCGGCTTCCATCGAGGTATCAACGTGACTTTCTCGATATCACCCGAGTACTGGTACTGAGGTTCTGCAGGTCGAGCAAAAATATTTGGAACACCCGATTGGATTTCCCATGTGCTCTCGGCACCGAGCTTGACGGTAACCGCCTGCTGCAACTCGGAAATGTTCTCGATCTTCCGACCATCAACCTTGACGATCTTGTCACCAGGTCGAATTCCTGCCTGATCAGCAGGCGATCCCGGGAACACAGTGACAATAGTTACATCGCCTACAGGTTTTTCAGCTGGAATCATTAGAACTAGCGGTAGAAGAATGAACGGAATCACCAGGTTCACGAACGCACCTGCGGCCATGACGGTAATCCGCTGCCATCGAGGCTTACTACCAAGCGAATCAACAGCGTTGCTGCTTTCCTCACCAACCATGCGAACAAATCCACCGAGCGGAAGCCAGTTGAACGACCACAACATATCGGCAACTATCATCTGGTCGCCATCGATAGATTTGATCTTGCCGGTGACGATCAAGCCACCTTCCGACGCTTCAGCGTCGTCGCCCTTCGCACGTGGTCGAACGCTAACTGCAACCGACCTGCCCTGCTCATCGCGCACTGTGCGAATCGTGGCTGTCTTGCCAATTAACGACTCTTTGTCGATTTCGTAGACAGTCTCTGCGTCGATGAGGACTGGAGTTTTGCCACTCCATAATCCGCCAGCTCGTGGCGGATAGCCGAAGCCGAATTCGAGAGTCTTAACTCCGAATTTACGGGCGGTCCATAAGTGGCCTAGTTCGTGAAGGATGACGAGGGGGCCGAGCACGATAAGGAACGTGACGACACCGAAAAATACTGTTTCTGGCATATGTCTTAATGCTAGCTGAGAATTGTGGATTGATTGTGGCTAATTAGTGTGGTTTCGGTTGCCCACTTCGCAGCATCGATAGTGTCTTCAACTGAAGGCGCCGTAATCGACTCGTGCGCCGACAGCGTTTTAGCGACAATATCGGGCAGCTCAGTGAACTTGATCTTGCCATCTAGGAATAGCTGCACGGCGGCCTCGTCTGCTCCTGCAAGAACTGCGGGGTACGTCCCGCCCTTTTTACCGTATTCAAGGGCAAGTTCGAAGCATGGGTACAACGACTGATCCATCTCTTCGAACGTAAGCGATCCCATCTTCACGGCGTCGAGCTTCGGCAAATTACTGTTGGCGTGTCGTTCCGGGTATAACAATGCATGCTGGATCACCTGCAACATACTGGTTGGCCCGAGTTGAGCCTTTAGCGTTCCATCTTCGAATTCGACCATCGAGTGAACGATGCTTTGGCGGTGGATAGTAACGTCGATCTGCTCGAAAGGAATATCGAACATCCACCTCGATTCGATCACCTCGAACGCCTTGTTCATCAGTGTTGCAGAGTCGATGGTGATCTTCGGACCCATCGTCCACGTGGGGTGCTTTAGAGCTTGCTCCGGCGTGACATCGCCAAGCGAATCCCACGTTCGATCTCTGAACGCTCCGCCTGACGCAGTAATAATCAGTCGGGACGGATCGCTCGCCTCACCTTCAAGACATTGCCAGATTGCCGATGGCTCGCTGTCGGCGGGCAGAATTTTCGATCCACCAGCCGTGGCAGCGTCGATCAGCAGGCTTCCTGCCATCACGATGACTTCTTTGTTGGCAAGCGCAAGATCTTTGCCAGCTCGCAACGCAGCGATCGCCGGTGGCATCCCAGCACAGCCGACGGTCGCAGCCATGACAAGATCGACTTCTGGAAGAGCGGCGATCTCCTCGGCGGGAGCAAATTTAGCGCCGCCATAGCCAGATTCGACTTCGCCTAGCGTGTTGAAATATGCAGGCTTGAACTCGTCGATTTGTTTCTTGAAGAGATCGGTATTGCGACCGTTGCAGAGACCTACAACTTCGAAGAGTTCAGGAAACGCTCGGACTATGTCGAGGGTTTGAGTCCCGACTGACCCGGTCGAACCCAAAATAACTATCTTTTTTATAACGTGCTCCAAACTACTGCCCAGTATACGACCGCTAGGTTCGGCATCACGCTGTCGAGCCGGTCGAGAATGCCGCCATGCCCGGGTATGAGAGTACCGCTGTCTTTCACGTCCGCTCGTCGTTTGATCCAAGATTCGTAAAGATCGCCCACAACACCAGATACGCCCAATACAGCGCCGAGGATGCCTGCAGAGAGCGTCGTAAACGGAATATCAAAAGCACTATCGATCGCAATCGCAGCAATCACGCCGCCGAGAACTCCCCCAACGGCGCCTTCCCACGATTTCTTTGGGCTGATTTTTGGAGCGAGCTTGTGACGACCTATCGACAAACCAACGAACAGCGCAGCCGAATCAATCGTAAATGTCGTCAGAATCGCCAGCAGAATCAGTTCACGACCTTTATCCAGTTCTACGAGAACCGGAGCGTGAGCAAGCGACAGCCCAACGTAAGCTGCGAAAACCCAATACGCCCAATCGCTAGCTTTTCGATTCGAGGAAGATCTTCCGAGTGTGGCAGTTCCTCTAAGAAGCATTGCCAACGCAAAAATAATCGCAATCGTGATCGGCACATGGTCGCCAGAAATTCTGCCTTCCGAGACCATCCACACGGCGACCGCAGCAAGAATCGCCGGGCCCATGACCAACGACACGATGCGAACGCTTCCGTACGTCGTTCCGCTGGGTCGCATCATTTTGTCGAGTTCATGACCGCCGATGGCACCAGCGATTATCGACAATATGGCAATACCTGGCAGTCCAAGCCATATTGCCAAAAGTACGACGGGAATCCCGACAATTGCGCTGATTATTCGAATACGCAATATAATTTCCTATTGATATTCAGCGTTACAAATGAACTTGGAATTGTCAGATTTACACCAATTGACCAACGATTCTCCGCAGTCGTTGGCAACCTAAATCCGCTTACCAAATCGTCGCTGCCGTTCATTGAATGACTCGAACGCTCGATCAATGTGTTCACCATGAAAATCAGGCCAGAGTACGTCGGGGAAATAGAATTCTGAATACGCCGTCTGCCAGAGCAGGAAATTGCTGATTCTGTAATCGCCGCCGGTACGAATCATCAGATCAACCTCGGGCATATCCGATGTGTACAGATACTCCGCAAATTTCTCTTCACTTATGTCTTCAGCAGCAACGCCGTCTACCAGTAAACTCTTCACTGCATCTACGATTTCGGCACGCCCACCATAGTCGAAAGCGATTCCGAGTGTCAGACCAGTGTTGCCGGCAGTAAGGTCAACCGCCTGTTCAAGCTCTTCTCGCAGTTCCGTGGAAAGTCTCTCGATCCTGCCTAAATGCTTGATCCGCACACCATTCTCATGAAGCTGCTCCGCCTCGTGAGCGATAACGGCAATTGCTAACTCGAGAATGCCGTTAACTTCTGATTCAGGGCGGTCCCAGTTCTCTGTTGAAAATGCGAACATCGTCAGATATCTAACGCCGCGTTTTGCAAAGTCAGCTACCACTCTTTGCAAATTCTCGAATCCGGCTTGATGACCGTCCGATACATCTAACCCGCGAGACACTGCCCAACGCCCGTTCCCATCCATGATGATCGCAACATGATGCGGAACGTCGGTAGTGGCGTTCGTGCTGCGCTTAGATGCTTCGGGGTTTGCTGTCATTTGCTATCAGTTTCAAAATTACCAATTAGCCGACTGTCGGACCAGTCATTCGGTGGCACGGCAATTCTCGCAGAATTCTGAGCTAGAAGCAGGACTAGACCTGCATAACCTCTTCAGCCTTAGCAGCTGACTCGGCTTCGATAACTGCAACAGAATCGTCTGTAAGTTTCTGAAGATCCTTCTGTGCTCGCTGACAGTCGTCTTGCGAAGCATCACCATCTTTTTCGATCGTTCGGATCATGTCCTGTGCATCCCGGCGAACGCTTCGTATCGAAACCTTACTCTCTTCGCCCCGAGCCTTGACCGTTCGAACCAGATCACGGCGTCGCTCTTCAGTCAGCGGCGGAAGGTTGAGGCGAATAATCGCACCGTCGATGTTAGGAGAAATACTGAGATCAGAATTCTGAATCGCCTTAGCGATAGGGTCAATAGCGTTCTTGTCCCAAGGTTGAATCACCAGCAAACGTGCATCGCCGACGTTGATCTGGGCAAGCTGATTCAATGGCATTTCGCTACCGAAATAATCAATTTTCAAGTTGTCGACTAAGCCAGTTGCAGCGCGGCCAGTTCGCACACCTGACATTTCCCTCTTTAGGGCTTCAACGGTGTCTGACATACGCTGTTTCGCATCGTCGAGAGTTTCATCCAGCATCGTATTCCCCTGAACCAATCTTTGCGGAAGGGCTAAGCATCCCTCTCACTATCTCAAAAATACATTCGCCCACAAGTGATTACTACTCGCAAGCCAATACGAAATGAACGATTACGAGTTAGCTTCTACTGTAATCAGCGTACCCACGTGATCGCCAGTCAATATCGATGCCAGATTTCCCGTTTTGAAAATGTCGAACACCACAATTGGAAGCGAGTTATCCATGCACAGCGAAAGAGCCGTGCTATCCAACGCCTGCAAACGCTTGGAAATAGCTTCGTGGTGCGAAATTCTCTCGTACTTCTTCGCCGAAGGATTTTTTAGCGGGTCTGAATCGTACACACCATCGACACCGTTCTTCGCCATTATCAACGCATCGGCGCCAATCTCCAGCGCTCGTAAAGCCGCTGCCGTGTCGGTAGTCATATACGGATTCCCGGTACCACCGGCGAAAATCACTACCCGTCCTTTTTCAAGGTGGCGCACTGCGCGACGGCGGATGTACGGCTCGGCGACGGAAGGCATGGAAATGGCCGACTGTGTTCGAACAGTAACACCAGCGCGTTCCAAGGCATCCTGCAAAGCCAGAGCATTCATGATCGTTGCCAACATTCCGGCGAAATCGGCAGTAGAACGATCCATCCCGGTCTGCTCGTAATCCGCACCGCGCCAGAAGTTACCACCGCCGACAACAACACCAATTTCTGTACCCATATCAGCGATAGTTTTAATCTGGTGGGAAACGTACTGGAGGGTGTCGGAGTCTAACCCGAACTCGCCACCGCCCTTGAACGACTCCCCTGACATTTTCAGTATGATCCTTGAATATGTCGGTTTAGTCATCGTTTTCCAACTCTCCAGTTCAATGCGATTCGTTCTCTACGTTACGTCATCAGGGCTTACAAAAATGCCCGGCCAATTGGCCGGGCATTTAGTCGTTCAATTATCCGCCTAGCTCGAAGCGTGAGAACCGTCTTATACGGATATTCTCACCGAGCTTGCCGATCGTTTCTTTCACGAGCTCTGCAACCTTCATACTCGAATCTCGGATGTATTCCTGTTCGAGAAGAAGCTGCTCATCTTTTACATCTTCGCCTTCAGGAACAGACTCACGATCAACGTGAATCGGGCTCATGGCAGCAACTTGCATAGCAACGTTCCTGCCGAGAGCCTCGAAGTCTTCCGTTCTAGCCACGAAGTCGGTCTCGCAGTTTAGTTCGACCAGCGAACCAACACGACCGCCCGTGTGAATGTAAGAAACAACCAAGCCTTCAGAGGTTTCGCGACCAGCCTTCTTAGCGGCTGATGCCAATCCCTTTTCGTTCAACAAAACCTCTGCCTTAGCGATGTCACCATCGGCTTCCTCAAGGGCTCGCTTTGAGTCCATGATGCCGGCTCCGGTTTTGTCTCGGAGTTCTTTTACTTGTGCAGCTGATACTGGCACGTCTTTACCCTCGTTCGGCAACCGACCGAAATACTCGGAACCGGTTGCCTAATTAATTTCTATTATCTTACGACTGAAACTGACTAAATCGACTACTTGGAGTCGGCAGAGTCATCAGCCTTTTTAGCATCTGCTTTAGCAGGAGCAGCTTCGGCCTTAGGTTCAGCTTTTGCCTTAGCGGCTGGCTTTGCAGCAGCTTTCTTAGGAGCAGCCTTTGCTTTAGCGGCGGGCTTCTCTTCAGTTTTTGCTTCTGCCTTAGGAGCGGGCTTTGCCTTAGCGGCGGGCTTCTCTTCGGTTTTAGCTTCTGCCTTAGCAGCAGGTTTAGATTCAGGCTTTGCAGCAGCTGGCTTAGCTTCCGTCTTTGCTTCCGCTTTCGCTTCAGTCTTAGGCTTGGCTTCTTCAGCAGCAGCGGCAGGCTTTGCAGCTTCGGCGGCTTTGGCTTCAGCAGCCCGCTTAGCGTCGGCGGCCTTTTTCTCTTCAGCAGCCTTGGCAGCCCGTTCAGCCGCCTTTGCCTGTGCAGCAGCTCGTGCAGCAGCTTCCTGAGCTTCAAGTTCAGCTTCGGCAGCCATTCGCTCTTCACGAGCAAACTTCGCAGCAGCCTTACCGTTAGAAATCGCCTCAGCAATGTGCTGTGTGATCAAAGTGATAGACCGTACTGAGTCATCGTTGCCCGGAATGGCAAAGTCGACTTCCGTAGGGTCACAGTTCGTGTCGACGATTGCAACGATCGGGATCTTGAGTCGTCGGGCTTCAGCTACAGCGAGTTTTTCTTTTTCAATATCAACAATGAACAGAACCTGCGGAAGCTTCACCATTTCCTTGATGCCGCCGAAGAACTTGTTCAGTCGTTCAACCTCGTGCGAAAGCATGAGTGACTCACGCTTTGTCTGCGACACGACGGTGCCTTTAGCGAATGCATCTTCCAGGAAAACCAATCGCTCGATTCGAGGCTGAATGGTCTGGAAGTTGGTCATCATTCCGCCCAACCAGCGCTGGTTGATGTACATCGCACCGGCTTTACCGGCTTGATCCTTAATAGCGCCTTGAGCCTGGGCCTTAGTCCCGACCATCAAACACTCGCCGCCCTGTCCAATAATCTTCTCTACGAATTCCTTAGCGGCTTTCAGAGAGGTGACTGTCTTGGATAGGTCGATGATGTGTGCACGCGAGCGCTTGCCAAAAATGTACTCTTCCATCTTTGGATTCCATCGCTTAGAAGGGTGA
>JABIHL010000096.1 GCA_018649665.1 Chloroflexota bacterium
GATGGTCGAGCGAGAGAATCCGACGATTATCAACGGGTCGCGTCGCAAGCGAATTGCCGACGGCTCCGGAACCACGACTACACAGGTCAACCAGCTTCTGAACCAGTTCAAGCAGATGCAGAAGATGATGAAGAAGATGTCGGGTCCGGGTGGCAAGCGCGCACTGATGAACATGCTCAAGGGCTAGCTCGGTGTTTGGCTTGTTTTGCGGTGTTTTTAGTTCAGGCTTGCGATTTATTTCTGGGATCTCATGTCTGACCGGTCACCGTTTTCGCGCGACCCCACAGCTTCACGCCCTGCACCCCGCTCAGCCGAAGGTATCTCCACTTTGGTCGAGACGCTGGGTAGTTATCTACCAACCAGCCTTTATCGTCGGTAGAATCAGCTACTTGAATTTCACTGACATGAATGACCACTTTGGCTCACGGAGTTTTACGAACGATGACTGTTGCACACTTGCGCACGTACACCATTAACAAAGGAATGCTCGACAGCTGGCTCGAGGCCTTCCCAAAGCTCATACCGGTAATGGCCGAAGCTGGAATCAAGGTTGAAAGTAGCTGGGTTAACGAAGAGCGCACCCAGTTCATCTGGATTCGATCGTACGGCGACGATGCCACAAACATCGTAACTGCTGAAGCCAAGTTCTACGGAAGCGAATACTGGTTGGCTAACGTCGATCACGTACGAAGCCACCTCTCGCACCGCGAAATCGTTCAGATCGAAACCGCGTAGAGCGCTAAGTCCCTAACGTTGCGCCGTCGAAATCGGGTTGACCCCTGAGGAAATCGGCGGCAGCAACGGCTTGACGACCTTCGAGTTGAACTTTCTTTAGCTCAATCGACCCTGTCCCGGTGCCGACATTCACTCGACCTTCGTCAACCACAACTACGCCAGCCCCATATACTGACGCGGAACTAATCTGAGCATCAAGCACTTTTAAGCCCTTACCGTTCCAGCTGGTGAACGTTCCCGGCCACGGATCGTACGCACGAATCATTCGATCTATGCGTTCTGCAGGCGACGTCCAATCGATCTCGCCGTCTGATCTTTCGAGAAGTCTGGTTACGCTCGCCTTGCTGTCGTCTTGCGGCTGTGGGGCTAGTGACCCTTCCTGCAATCCCTTAAGGACGTTGGGGAGCATCGACGCCCCTTCCTTAAAGAGGGCACTCTGCAGCGCAGCGCCCTTTTCGGTGCCCGACAACCACATAGGCGTCGATTGAGCGAGGATGGGTCCAGTGTCCATTCCTTCATCGAGCAGCATGATTGTTACGCCAGCGGTGTCCTCGCCTTCGAGTATCGCCGTTACGACCGGGCTTGGTCCTCTGTACTTTGGCAGCAGGGATGGGTGGATGTTCACTACGCCCATCGGTGGCACTTGAAGAATTTCGACTGGAAGGATTCTTCCGTATGCCACGACTACGAACGCATCAGCCTTTAGCTCAGTTAGTCGTTCTAGCTCTTCAACGTTGTTTCTTAGACCTTTTGGAGTGAAGACAGGGAGATCGTTCTGCGTAGCGAACGTCTTAACGGGTGTGGCGGTCTTGTTTCTGCCTCGACCGGACTTACGGTCGGGTTGGCTGTAGACCGCGGCAATGTCGTGACCTGCTGCAATCAACGACTCAAGAGAAGCTGCCGCTTCTGGGGGCGATCCAAAAAATACTATTCGCATGTGACCACTTTATAAGCCTCGCGCTGGGCGCGGCGCGCTGAAATCGCCAGTCCGGTCGAGGCTTCTATTGTTGGTGAATTGTTAATTTTAGTGGTCGTTCAAACTTGAGCGTGATTGTTGTCACAATATTGCTGGGAAATTGGTTGGAAATTCGAGCCAATTGACCCATTGGAGGGGTTGCATACACCAGCCTAGCGCATGGTACGGTTGCCCTCAGGTCAGCGCCACCACAGGCAACGTCCAGCTGCCGAAAACGCTGACCACGGCATCCACATAATTGGTCGATATTTTAATAAGCCAGCATTCCTGGCTCAGGGACACTTGTGTCCAAAATTAGTGAGGGTTTGGCGACGGATAACGCACGGCAAATCTGGTCAGCAGCTCTGGGGCAGTTCCAACTTGAAATCCCCAGACCCAACTACGAAACGTGGTTAAAACCTACTTCAGCAGTAGGTTTATCTGATGACATCCTCACGATTTCCACGCCGTCACCTTTCGCAGCAGAAATGCTGGAGAAACGTCTTTCGGGAACGATCCTCAGAACCGTTTCACGAGTCGCCGGACGTAAGCTTGAAGTGCAGTTCAAGGTCCAAGGTTCAACCCATGAAATGCAATCAGAAAAGCTGGTTCCAGAGGGCTCTGAAACGTCGGATTCCGAGCCAGATGAGACCGTTGGGGAAATCGACTACGCAAGGTCTTATTCGCTCAAGCCGTCATTCAATTTCGAAACGTTCGTCGTAGGCCCCTCGAACCGTCTTGCCCAGGCTGCCGCGGCTAAAGTCGCCGAGTCGCCAGGAAGTGTCTACAACCCTCTATATATCTATTCAGAAGTAGGGCTCGGTAAGACTCACCTGCTGCACGCCATTGGTCACACGCTAGGTTTGCGTGGGCTGAAGGTGATGTATGTAAGTAGTGAACGATTCACGAACGAGTACATCAGTGCGATCCGCGAGGGAACGGCGAACAAGTTCCGTGAACGCTACCGAAGTGCCGATGTGTTGCTGGTCGACGATATTCAGTTCATCGCTTCGAAGCCGCAAACCCAAGAGGGGTTTTTCCATACGTTCAACGAGTTGCACATGGCTGGCAAACAGATCGTCATCACTGGCGATGAGCCGGCAAGCAAGAGTTTGCTACAAGAACGTATTCAGTCGCGTCTCGCAGGCGGGCTCGAAGTAGATATACAGCCTCCTGACTACGAATCTCGATATGCGATATTGCAGAGTAAGGCTCCGGATCTTGAACCAGCGGTTCTGGATCAGATCGCTCAACGTGCTCACCAGAACGTTCGCGAATTAGAAGGCGCACTCAACCGCGTTGTCGCCTATTCGCAGTTGATCGGAAGTCCGGTTACCACTGAACTCGCCGATCAGGCGTTGAAGAGTCTTCTGGCTGAAACTCCTAAAGATGTTGCATCTGTTGATGAAATTCTTAAATCAATATCCGAGTTCAGTGGTGTAACTATTGATCTCATTACTGGCAAAAGACGAGACAAAGCAACTGCTGAGGCGCGTCGGATGGCGATGTACATGCTGAGGGAAGATGCTCATCTGACTTCGGCACGGGTTGGACAGGCACTCGGTGGCAAAGATCACTCGACTGTTTTGTACGCTCAGAAGCGATTCGAGCAGTTGATGGAAACAGATAGTTCGGTGAGGCAGCACCTCGCAGCAGTTAGAGACATCGTAATTCGAGCTCGTCGGATCAACCTGACGACGAAGTAGATAGTCGCCTTTGCTCGAACGAACGCTTCCCTATTCTGGCCTTTTGCGACATTCGATATTTGCTGATGAATCGAACACGCTAAGATTTCACACCTAGACGTCTACAGCGCTTTGAAGGGCTTATATAGCTATGTTTATCGATGCGATAGAGCGCCTGTATGCATATCAGCGAGAGTCGAATAATCACCTATTCAAGGTCGCCTCCGCGATTTCAGCCCACGACTTCACTGGCGTGATCGTCGATGGCCAGCCGTCGATAAGGGTCACCTTGTTTCATATGATCGAGGTAATCGAGACCCACTTCGCATGGTGGAGTTTTGCTGAAGACGGGATCTACCCAAAGCTAAAAGAACGCGATTCAAGAGATTTCAAAGATTCTGAAAGCATTCAAAAGTATTGGGAATCGATCGATGATGAAGTCTCGAAATGTGTCGAATCGATTACGTCTGACGACCAATTGAATCGACCCTATAAACGAGCGTTCGCAGATGGCAGCAGCAACACGAGAATCCTGTGGGAGATGATGCTTCACGTGACTAATCACGGTACTCAGCACCGAAGTGAAGTAGCCATGATGCTAACTAAACTCGAACATTCTCCGGGAGATATGGAAATCCTATAAACCGGATCGAATCTATGTTGTGAACAACTGATAAATCGTCGAATAAGTTTCAACGTTTAGTCTGAATAAACTCTTACGAATACCTGAGTAAGTAGTCCAATAATCTGGAATGATTTTTCACCAGTAACTGTTCACAAGAACTTATTCAACAGCAGATAAGTTACTAACAACTAATTTACATAGTTGACCGTTCGTTACCAACCGTTTCTCAACAGTAGCTTTATACTCAAACTAAGAGTGTTATTCACATATCAACAATGCTTACTGATATGACTATTAATTAACTAGAATAATTATTTGATCCGGTTATCCACATGTTAGATTCTGCAGTAATAGAAGTGCGCGCCGGAAACGGTGGACACGGACTCGTCGCTTTCATTCGAGAAGCGCTTCTTCCGCGTGGTGGACCAGGTGGTGGTGATGGTGGTCACGGCGGAGACGTAGTTCTTGTAGCTGATAAATCGATCAACACTCTTACGAAGTTTCACTGGCAACCTCATTTCATTGCGAAAAATGGAACCAAAGGCGATGGCCATGTTCGAAATGGTGCCAAAGGTGAAGGCGTCGAAGTATCTGTTCCAGTAGGTACTGAGGTTTGGCTTTGGGAAGACGCCGAAGATAAAGAACTCATCGGTGATCTGAGTCAGCACGGACAGCGGATGATTGTCGCTGAAGGTGGTCGTGGGGGCTGGGGCAACGCTCACTTTGTAACGGCTACTCATCAAGAACCACTTCTGGCTGAAGCCGGTGGTGACGGTGAGATTCGACGAGTTCGCCTAAATTTGAAACTTCTTGCCGACGTCGGTCTCATCGGAATGCCGAACGCTGGTAAATCGAGCATATTGACGGCTATTAGCGCAGCTCGACCGAAAGTCGCTGATTACCCGTTCACCACGCTTGAACCGGTTCTGGGCGTAGTTGAGTTCGGTCCGCAGGCGTTTGTTGCCGTGGACATCCCGGGATTGATCGAGGGTGCTCACTCTGGTGTTGGACTAGGTGACGAATTTCTGAAGCACGTTCAGCGAACTCGTGTGCTAGTTCACGTTGTCGACGGTAGTGAAGACGATGTTCCGGGCCGAATTAGAGCGATCAATGAAGAGATAACTCAGTACGATCCTGAACTCGCAAAGAAACCTCAGATTCTGGCGATAAATAAACTCGACCTCGATGAAGTGTCGGTTTTGCAAGATGAGATCAAAGAAGCTCTCAAGGACTTTGATGGGCTTCATACAGAAACGTTCTTCGTTTCGGCTGCGACCTACGATGGTCTCGATGAACTAAAGCAGGCGATGTTCCACCTATTGCGATCGTCGTACGAGAACGAGCCGCCAGAGCCAGAAGTACCTGAAGAAGAAATCCCAGTGCTTCGACCGGTTGTAAGAAAATCTACAGAAGTCGTAGTTCGAGAAGCCGATGGACAACTGCGAATTGTTCACGCCAAAGCAGTTCGGCTCGCTAAGGGCAGCAACTTAGACTCGCACGAAGCTCGATTGCAGTTTCACCGACGTCTCGAACAGTTGAAAGTTACCAAAGCGCTTAAAACCGCCGGTCTAGAATCGGGCGATACAGTTTTGATCGGCAACTGGGAGTTCGACTGGGATTAATGTCTTCTTCACGTATCACTAATAGAGTGGGCGTGTTTGGCGGCACGTTCGACCCCATCCATGTCGGACATTTGGCCGTAGCCTCGGCTGTTCAAAAAGAGTTCGAGCTCGACCAAGTGTTGTTTGTCGTTACATCCGACCAGTGGTTGCGTGAAAATCCGCCTGTTGCTTCTGCGAGCGATCGGTTGCGGATGGTTGAACTTGCTGTGTCGGGCATGCCAGGTTTTTCGGCATCGGATATCGATATCCGCCGCGAGGGATCGACTTATACGGTCGATACGCTCAAGGACTTACATGCTGAACTTGGCGAATCGTCTGAACGGTTCCTGATCGTTGGTGCGGATTCAGCGATGTCGATGGATCGATGGAAAAACGGTGATCGAATTCCGGCGCTGGCCAATATTGTTGCCGTGGGACGGCCAGGGCAGAATCTTCAGATCGACGCGCTTGGCGATTCACACCCTGCGAGCGGGGCAGAGTATCTTGAGGGTCCGATGATAGACATTTCGGCGACCCGCGTGCGGGGTTTGCTTTCGAATAAGCGATCAGTCAGTGACTTGGTTCCGAGTTCGGTTGCTGAGTTCATCGAAAAACAGGGTTTATATAACTAAACGGGAGCATATTTGCGTATGGCAAACGGATCTGACCTCAAAAGCATTGCGACACGCTTGTACGATCGAGCCATGGAGCTTGATTCGCTTCGGTTTGGCGATTTCACGTTGTCATCGGGTGCGAAGAGCACCTACTACTTCGACGGGCGCATGCTTTCGACCGATCCTGAAGGCGCAGATCTGATTTCGCGGGCGTTCGGTATTGCGATGGATGATGCCGGAATAGAGGCGTTCGGTGGCCCTACCGTTGCCGCAGTTCCCATTGTTGGTGCGCTGGCTTTACGTGCGTATCTGGACGGCAAGAACCGTACAGGCTTCTTTGTTCGACCCGAACAGAAAGAGCACGGTGCCGGCAAGCAGATTGAAGGCAATCTTCAGCCGGGTATGAAAGTCGCTGCTTTTGACGACACGATTTCGACCGGTGGTTCGTTATTCCCGGCGATAGACGCTGTCGAAGCGACTGGATGCAAGGTTGTGCTCGCGATGGCGATTCTCGATCGTCACCAAGGCGGAGACGCCGAGCTAGAACGTCGAGGGATTCCGTTCTTCAAGCTGTGGGAATCGACCCCCGACGGCAAAGTGACCATCGCGGTCTAGCGCGCGGGTGGCACGTTTTCTGAGTGATGACGCTTCGGTTCGATTAGACTTCGCTTAATTCGAGATATAGCGTTTTGTGTCGACTAGATGGCGAAACTATTCCATTGTTACCGGGGCTGTTCCAAGTGCTTTCAAATATTAGTTCGAGCTTTGCGTACGATCCTGATGATTCAGGAGCGATTCGATCTGAGAAAAACACGATCTTCATGATCGCTTTTTCATGCTGTGTAGCTGGAATATTGTGGGGGGCGTCGTACGCCGTAATTTTGGGCTGGGGACTCACAGCCATTCTTCCGTTTGTGTTCGCTCTGGTAGTTGGCAGTTCGCTTGCTCTTTCTCATATGACCAAGCGGCACCATTACGCCGTTTACGCACAAACCTTCTCGATAATTTTGACGACGGGGTTGATTCAATGGTCAATCGGCGGCTTGTTCGATTCGGGCATCGTACTTGTGTGGGCGGTCATAGGCCCGCTCGGAGCCTTGCTGTTCTTCTCTCCGAAAAAAGCAATTCCAGCCTTTGCACTGTTTTTCCTGATTTTGTCGATCACGATTGTGTTCGATGGTTACTTTGCTGAACATGCATTAGGTGTTTCAGATACGTTTAGCAAAGTGTTCTTCGCGATGAACCTTAGTGTTTCGTCACTGCTGATTTTCGTATTTTCAGGCTACTTCGTCGGTACTGCGATTCGAGAGCAAGCAAAAGCCGACCGACTTCTACTGAACGTGTTGCCGGCTGAAATTGCGGCGACTCTGAAAGAGAGTGACGACACAATTGCAGATCACTACGAGTCTGTGAGTGTGCTTTTTGCTGATGTGGTGGGGTCAACGCCGCTATTTTCCGATCTTGCGCCGACCGAAGTTGTCGATTGGCTGAACGAGGTGTTCTCAGTTCTCGACGAGTTGGTCGAACGACACGGCCTAGAGAAACTTCGGACGATGGGCGATGGTTACATGGTCGGTTCGGGTGTTCCGGGCACGCGGGATGACCATTCAAGGGCACTTGTGGCGTGTTCACTCGACATGATCGAGGCGCTCAAATCACTACCTCCTCGGAACGGCAAACGAATGACGTTCCGGTTCGGAATAAATTCGGGTCCGGTGGTTGCTGGCGTAATTGGTAAGTCGAAATTCCACTACGACTTATGGGGCGATACCGTGAATGTTGCGAGTCGGATGGAATCGTACAGTGAGGAAAGTCGGCTCCACATTTCGCAGAGTACGTACGAGTTGATAAAAGATGATTTCGACTGTGTTTCACGTGGGATGACCGATATTAAAGGCAAGGGTCAGATGCAAACATGGTTCGTAGAAGGCCAGCGAAGTGCTCCAATGTCGCGGCGTTAGTCGCGCTCGTTTGCCCCGGGCGTCATCGGATGACATGGTCGCTCGTTGCAAGTCTCGTTAGTCGCGCTCGTTACTTTGTAACTCGGCTCCGCGTCGCAATTCTCCTACCCCTAACCCCTTCCTTCTGGAAGGGGGACTAATTGTTGCTGGCTTGTGTGTCGTCCTAATCTCGATAGTCGCGGTCGTCATCGGATGACTCGGTTCCGCGTCGCAATCTCCCCCTCTAACTCCCCCGATCCGGGGGAGGACCGTTTGGCTCCGTATGTGTATTGTCAGGAGCTTCGGTTGATCGCGTTGCGCGACCCTGCACTAGGTCGCTCGAATGCACTCGGGAAGTCGGATTTCAGCTGGCGCGAAACGACCTATCGATGTGTGGTCGATAGGTCGTTTCAGTATTTTTATTTGTTCCTCGGCACGATGTTGGCGATTAAGCCAAAAACTATCCTGCCGAGAAAACGTGGCTCGTTAGCTCCGGGCGTCGTCGAACGACTTGGTCGCCCGTCGCAATCTCCCACCCTCTAACTCCCTCCCGATCCGGGAGGGAGAATCAGCACTACACGTCTAGGTTTTTTACTTCTAGGGCGTTGGCTCGGATGAAGTTTCGGCGGGGTTCTACATCGTCGCCCATAAGGGTTCGGAACATGTCATCGGCCGCCATCGCATCTTCCGCAGTAACTCGGAGCATGACCCTTTCGTTGGGGTCCATCGTGGTCTCCCACAGCTGCTCAGGGTTCATTTCGCCGAGACCCTTGTAGCGCTGAATGTTCACGCCAGATCGGTCGGAACTGTTGTCTAGCGTTGCTGGCAAGTCTTGCCATTCCACGCCCGTGGCAACAATGCTATCGGTCTTCTCAATCGTTAAAGCACCGGCTTCGAGGACTTCCTTGATGATCGGGTAGATCGTGCGAAGGCGGAATACAGCCGGGTTCTGGAAGATGTTCTTGGTCAATGTGTAACCATCGATCTCGTATGTTCGATCTGGAAGGATTTCCGGCTCGACATCTTCTTCGATCACATTTTCGACAACCGAGTCGCCAGAAGATTCAGATTCGGAAGCCGAATCGTCATCAGGTCCGCCAAATAGCGAAGCTTGAGCAGTTTCTACAGGAGCTTCTGGCTCTTCAGGTCGCTCAGGCCGGAAATCCATCTTCGCGTATTCAGGATCTTTGACCAGTTTTTCGATTACGCTCTCTGGAATGTTCAAAACCCGAGCTACTTCGAGCGAGTCAATGTAGTCGCGCAGTGGCGTGAGAACTTTGCCGATTTTCCCGCTCTTGAACTCGAGCTTGCTGTCGTTCTCGGCGGTAATTCGCATTGTTCCGTACAGGCGGTTTGCTGTCCATTCGTCGAGTTCAGCTTCCGAATACAGCCAACGAGATGAACGTCCCCGTGATGCTTTGTAAAGCGGTGGCTGAGCGATGTAGAGGTGGCCGTTTCCGATGATTTGCGGCATGTTGCGGAAGAAGAACGTTAGAAGCAGCGTACGAATGTGCGCTCCGTCGACGTCAGCGTCCGTCATGATGATTACTCGGTGATAGCGAAGTTTTTCTTCGTCGTAGTCTTCACCCAAACCGGCACCGAGTGCCGTGATAAGTGCTGCGATTTCTTCGTGAGCCAGCATTCGTTCAGGTCGAGCCTTCTCGACGTTCAGAATCTTGCCACGAAGCGGGAGGATTGCTTGGTTCTGTCGTTCCCGACCCTGTTTTGCAGAGCCACCAGCTGATTCACCCTCAACGATATAAATCTCAGAGTTTGCAGGGTCTTTCTCCGTGCAGTCGGCGAGCTTGCCCGGTAGTGATCCGCCGTCCATCGCATTTTTGCGAATGACGAGATCACGAGCCTTCTTAGCGGCCGCCCGAGCACGTGCAGCGGTGGTCGACTTGTTGATAATCAGTGCGCCGTCGCCAGGATTATCTTCGAGGAACTCGACCAGCTTGCGCCCGACGACCTGCTCGACGGCGCCCTTCACTTCAGGGTTACCGAGTCGGCCTTTGGTCTGACCTTCGAACTGAGGGTCTTTGACCTTCACGCTTATAACGCACATTAGGCCTTCACGAGTGTCTTCACCCGAAAGGCTCTTGATATCGTCCTTGCCGGTCCCGAGAAGATTGTTTTTCTTTGCGAAATCGTTGAGTACACGCGTGAGTGCTGAACGGAATCCTGTTACGTGCGATCCACCGTCTCCGGTGCGGATAACGTTTGCGAACGAGAGAGTGTTTTCGATGAACGATTCGTTGTACTGCATGGCAACTTCGACAACTACATCATCGATAGTTTCCTGTGCGTACATAACGTTCGGGTGAACCGAGCCACGTCGACGGTTGAGTGATCGAACGAAGCTTCGTACTCCGCCATCGAACATGTAAGTCACATCATTGAACGGCCATGCATCCTCGTGCCACTCGGATCGTAAGTGGATCGTGAGGCCTTGGTTTAAGTAAGCCATCTCTTTGAATCGGGCGGAAATGATGTCCCAGTCGTATCCAATTTCAGGGAAGATTTCGGCATCGGGCATCCAGTGAACCGTGGTTCCAGTGCCGGGTGCGTCGGTTTCTTCAGGCTTGCGGACATCCATATCCCCAATGGACTTACCACGTGCGTATTTCTGCGTACTCACTTTGCCGTCACGACGTACTTCGACTGTGGTCCATTCAGACAGAGCGTTCACCACGGATGCACCAACACCGTGAAGCCCACCTGACACCTGGTACCCCTTGCCGCCGAATTTTCCTCCGGCGTGGAGGGTGGTCATGACCGTTTCGAGGGCGGACATGCCGGTTTTCTTATGCTTGTCCACAGGAATTCCACGTCCGTCATCAACGACAGTCACGGAGCCATCTTTGTGGATAGTGATATCGATTCGGCTGGCAAAACCTGCCATCGCTTCGTCAACACTGTTGTCGACGATCTCACGAACGAGGTGAAAAACGCCTTCGAGCCCGGTTGTACCGATGTACATACCCGGTCGTTTTCGGACGGCTTCCATGCCCTCCATGACGGTGATGTCATCGGCGCTGTAATCAGCCGATCCGCCGGTGATATCGGAGCCTGCGCTTTTTCGCTTTGCCATTCGTGATCCTTGCCAAGTGGTGCGATACGCTTTTCGATCCTAGTTCGTTCCGAAAAATCCGGTTGATCCAAGCACAGCTTGAGCTTTTGTTGCGTGTGTGCCAGAAGGCCGGAGATCGGACGTTGAATCAGGATTGATTCGCGTGGGTTTACATAACCTGTAAACGAGAGCGTAATTCTACCATTTTTAGACGGCGTACGCCCAGTTTGGGCGCAGTATAAAATCGACCCGTATTTCAGTTGCTCGCGCTAGGGCTTTCTTTCGCATTGGATGAACAGTGGAAACTTCGGACCAACAATTCATACTTTTTATCGCTGCTGCGCTGTTCTTCGTTAACGTCGGATCGGTTATCGCTATCTGGTGGGATAAGCGCCGTGCGAAGAAGGATCAATGGCGAATTAAAGAGTCGACCCTTCTCGTTTGGGCTCTAGTTGGAGGGTGGCCCGGCGGTATTTGGGCGATGCGCAGGTTTCGGCATAAGACTTCAAAACGATCGTTCATAGCTAAATACGTCTTAGTCGTTTTGTTCAACATGGCGCTTGTAGTAGCGGTTGTGTTTGCTGCGATTGCATGATGAAACTAGGCACACCTAGCGATCAAGCGGGTCTATAATCTCGCCATTCGAGTGAAGCGCCTGTTCCCCTGAACGCGTTGTTTCCCCGGATTTTGTATTGATATCTGAATGAAGCAGTAGTTGCGTGAATCTAAAACAAGCAGCCTGCTTTGCCTAAGAAACCCGAGGGTTAACCGTGGAAATCGATCGCGATATTTTGTTGCTGATGCTTCGCCGCATGTGGATGATTCGAAACTTCGAATTGAAAGTTATGGAAGTTCACAGTGCCGGTGAATTCAGTGGAGCTGCTCACCCTTATATCGGTGAGGAAGCCGTTGCCGTTGGGGCATGTGCCGCTTTGGAAGACACCGACTACATTACCGGCAACCACCGTTCACACGGACACCCAATCGCTAAGGGCGGTCGAGTCGACAAGGCAATGGCCGAGCTTTACGGTCGAGTCGATGGCTACTGCAAGGGCAAGGGCGGATCGATGCACCTTGCCGACTATTCGATCGGCATTCTTGGTGAATCGGGCATTCTTGGTTCATCAGTCCCAGTAGCCGTTGGTGCGGCACTTGCGGCGCACATTCGAGGCGACAAATTTGTTTCGATGGCGTTCTTCGGTGATGGAGCTTCGAACCAGGGCGCTCTTCACGAATCAATGAACCTCGCTTCGATATGGAAACTTCCAGTTATTTTCCTTTGTGAGAACAACCAGTACGCCGTAACGACTTCTTACGCCGATACGGTGGCTGTAGATCACGTCTCCGACCGAGCATCGGCTTACAACATGCCGGGGATGCTCGTTGATGGGCAAGATGCTATTGCGATGTACGAGGCGACTGCTGCTGCTGTTGCACGAGCAAGAGCTGGTGAGGGCCCGACTTTGATCGAAGGTCTTACTTACCGATTTGAAGAGCACTCTCTGGGTCTTGGTCGAGTCGCACGTGGTGCCTACCGAGCTGAGGCAGAAATTGCCGAGTGGCGCAAACGCGACCCGCTCGACATTCTCGAAAAGACTCTGACTTCCCAGGGAATCGCTACTCGTGAGGAGTGCGATGCAATAAACGCTGAGACGGTAGCAGAGGTCGAAAAGGCAACCGAGTTCGCTCGAAACAGTCCGTTCCCGGAGCCGGAAGATTTGTTTGAGGACATGTGGGCGAATCCAATCCCACTGCCGTAGACCAGCTTTTTATTCATTTTTCAAAAAGTATTTCTCAGTTCACAGGTAATAGATCAAAATGGCACAGACCGTATTTTTAGAAGCAATCAACCAGGCCATCCAGGAGGAGATGAGACGCGACGAGAGCGTTTACATCTTGGGTGAGGACATTCGTCGAGCCATTTATGGAGCGACAGCCGATCTCCTAAGTGAGTTCGGTGAAAAGCGAGTTCTCGATACTCCGCTTTCTGAAGAAGGTTTCTTTGGAGCAGCAATTGGTTCATCGCTGGTGGGCATGCGCCCAGTAGTGGAGACCCTGACTAGCTTCATGTGGGTTGCAATGGACCAGCTCGTCTCTCAGGCCGCCAAGATGCGGTACATGTTCGGTGGGCAGGCAACGCTTCCAGTCGTATTTAGAGCATCGATGTTCTATGGCGCTGGATCAGCGGCTCATCACTCCGATCGTTCGTACCCGATGTTCATGAACATGCCCGGTATCAAGATCATTGTTCCGTCGAACCCGGCCGACATGAAGGGTCTACTGAAGACCGCTATTCGTGACGACGACCCGACTATCGTGTTCGAAGATGGCACGCTGTTCGGTATGCGTGGCGAAGTTCCTGACAACTCAGAACTTCCTGGCGAAGAGCTATTAGTTCCGTTCGGTGAGGCTCGCACATTCCGAGAAGGTACCGATTGCACGATTGTTGCTATCGGCGGTGCGGTGAACCACTCGATTGCGGCTGCCGATCAGCTGGCTGCAGAAGGTATTTCGGTTGAGGTGGTCGACCCACGAACGCTCGTTCCTCTCGACAAGAAGTCGATTCTCGAATCTGTCGAGAAGACTGGGCGACTCGTGATTGCAGATCCTGCTCACAAGGTTTGTAGTGCTGCTTCCGAGATTGCTTCGATCGTTTCTGAAGAGGGCTTCTGGTCGCTTCAGGCTCCGATCCAGAAAGTGGCTTCGGAACAGGTTCACATTCCGTACACACCTTCGCTCGAGAAGCACGTTTACCCGGATGCTCCAAAGATCATCGCAGCGGTCAAACGGACGCTCGAAAGCTAAGCGTCTTAGGCACGATTTCTCAGAACTCATTTGTGATAAAAGCCCCGGGCGTAGACCCGGGGCTTTTTTGTTTGGAAGTGCAGGACAACCTTGAGCCCATATTGCCAATGCTGCATGCGGTAAACTTATATCCAGTACGTAAACCTTGGCTGTGCAGGAGGTAAATCGATGGATTGGCTGGCTCTGATTATTGCAATCACACCGTTCATTTTGGGTGCGCCTTTGCACCGTAAGGGTGTAATTGAATTCAGCCGAAGAGGCCAGGATGGCTGGTTACTTCCATGGCAATTAATTGATGCCATAAATCAATGGTACGGATCACGAACTGGACGAAGCCTAATACCGTCCAAACTTCGATGGGTCATCACTTTGGCTGTGGTCACCCAATCCGTGTGGATAATTTCAGATATTTTTGCCATATACGGTGTATTGCGATTCTTCGAAGGCGATCCGTCTTGGTGGTTTTCAGTAGCGTGGTTTTGGAGTTTCTATTCTCGGTTTATTGGTATGAGTTTCGCCCACGTGGTAATCCAAAAGCAGTTAGCTGAAGGTGGCATTTCCAGAGAGTCGATCACGAAAACCTATTTTGTACGACTCAGTGCCGTCGTTTTACAGCCGTTTATCGGTGTTCCCGCTATTACGTTCAGGTTGATATTGATGCCAATTGAAAAGATTGCGGGATCAAGGCGATTAGAAAAGAAACAGATTTGGGCGGTGTGGGCTGTCCTTTTGGCAGTCGCTGTTGTCGGATCGCAACTAAAATGAAATCCCTTATAACCTCGAACGAGGCTGCCAGCGAAGCAGTACGTTTTGGGTGACTTTTAGTGCCGCATACACACCCCCGGAGCATCCTGTTGAATCCTGTTTTTGAAAACTGCAAGGCACTTACGTTTGATCTGTTCGGGACGGTGCTTGATCTTGGCGGATCGCTAACTCCTCACTTGAAAATATTCTTGGACGGTCGTGGTTCAGATATCGACCCTGCCGCGATGTGGCAGCAGCTTCGGTACCGACAGCGAATCGAGCAGTATCAGGATACTCTGGTCGAACTCGGGCATTCGGGTTATTTAGAAACCGTGCAGAAGGCGTTCGACTACGTTGCCCGGGCGAACAAGCTCGATCCGACGTCAGAGCAGACCGACACTTTTATGGCGGGCTGGCAGGAGCTTTCGCCGTTTCCAGAGTGCGTTGCCGGTCTTGATCGACTCGGCGAGCGGTATAAATTGATTGCACTTTCGAACGGAAACCCGTGGTTCCTAGATCATCTGGTTAAAAACCGTATTAAGTACGAATTCGACGATGTGATGTCGGTCGAACAGGCGGGTTATTTCAAGCCAAAGCCCGGCGTTTACCGTCGTGCTGCTCGTAATCTGGGCATGGAGCCGGGCGAGCTAATCATGGTTTCGGCGAATTCGTTCGATGTAATGGGCGCGAGAACCTGCGGGCTGCGCGGTGCGTATGTAAATCGATACGATTTACCGTTCGAGGACACCTACGATATGTACAAGCCCGACACGACTGTGCTCAACTTCACCGAACTAGCCGATGCCCTTCTCTAAGGCCCCGTGGGGCGTTTTCTTGAGGACGGCTGGTTCGCGGCTGGCTTTTGGGTTGACGCTAGTTTTACTGCTGGCGGTTGCCTGTTCTTCCACGCCTGATTCGGAAACGATGGCGACTCCGAATCCGACTTCGACGATTAGTCCGACCCAAGAACCAGTTCCGACTGCGGTGATCGAACCCGCGGAACTCACCGTTGAAGACCTATTGGCTGAAATCGAACGTGGCATTGAAGATATTCGAGGGATAGATACGCCCCCTCCGGCCGAGTACAACTTTGTCGATCAAGATGGCATGCGAGCGCGTCTTGCTGAGGAGTTGAACGACCCTGAAACTTTGGAACAGATCGCTCATGAATCGGCGTTGTTCAAGCTGCTCGGTTTAATCCCGCAAGATGCCGATCTGGGCGAGATTTACGACAGTCTATTCGGTAGCCAAGTATTGGGACTTTATGATCCTGAGAAGGAAGAATTTTTCGTACTTGGCGACGATCAGTCGGGATCTGAATCTCTCGACGTCGAAGCGCAATTAACTTACGCCCACGAATACGTGCATCGACTTCAGGATGCCAAATTCGATCTCGATGCCGTCAAAGAACTTGCAACTGGTGACGATATGGGACTGGCGATTTCGGCACTGGTAGAAGGCGATGCTACTTCGGCGCAGAGCCAGTACATGCTTGCGAACTACGATTTCGCAGAGTTGAGCGAGTTGCTCGAATCAGCGCTTGCCAGCCAAGAAGACCTTCCTGACACGCCTTACTTTTTGCAGCAAACACTCGAATTCTCGTATACCGAAGGCGCGGCGTTCATTTCGATAATTCTTCAACTGGGTCAGTTCGCGGCGGTCGATGCTGTATTTGTCGATCCGCCGAAGAGTACCGAGCAGATAATGCATCCTGAGAAATATTTCGACAAAGAAGACCCGATCGAGATCGACATTCCTGACGACGCGATGCGCGGTGGTTGGACGGTACAGGCTGAAAACGTGATGGGTGAGTTCTTCTTGCGCACGTGGCTAGAAGCATTGGGTTCAGAAAATGCGACAGCGGCCGCAGCCGGTTGGGGCGGTGATGCATATGCGGTCTACGAGGATTCTTCGAGTGGGGAGACAGGACTTGCAGTCACTATCGCTTGGGATACAAGCGACGACTCGACGGAATTCTTCAAAGCAATAACTGACGCAATGGGAGCCGACGACAACTATTCTGCTGTGGGCGATGGTATTCCCGGAGTTCTTGAGTCATGGAAGACTCCCGGCGGTTACATGGTGATTAGTCGTTGGACATCGGATGACGTGACGGATCGAATTGCGATCGGTATCGGTTCGTCCGTAGATGTGGCAAAAGATCTTCAACTCGCCGGTGCTCATGAGTATTGGGACGGTACTGAGATCACTATCCTCGACTAACTCAGTCGACTTAAGCTTCCGAACTACTCTTCATCTGCGCTAAACTAGCCGCCGGCGCGGTATTCCTGATTCCAATTTCAGAGTTTCGCTTGTACTCGTTTCGTTGCGAGTAAGGCGATGCACAGCCAACCGACGTTGCGCCCGGCAGTTGGCAAATAAAGAACGGTAAACGGTAAATATGTCTGCACCTATCACCCTGCCACAGTGGGGAATGGGAATGAACGACGGCGAAGTCATCAAATGGCTAAAGGCTGTCGGCGACCCGGTCGCTAAAGGCGATCAACTTGTCGAGATCGAATCTTCAAAAGTAAACGCTGAAGTCGAAGCAACTGCCGATGGCACGCTCGGCAGAATCGACGTTGAAGAAGGTCGAATCGTTGACGTCGGAACCGTTCTCGGGCATGTTCTCGAGGCTGGCGATTCAGAAGCTGATCTTCCAGACGTAATTCCAGCTCGTGGACCCGCCGGTGCTCCCGTTCCAGTGGCTGTAAAACCTGCCGC
>JABIHL010000097.1 GCA_018649665.1 Chloroflexota bacterium
AACTACGATGTCATATCCACCTTCATAGGCAATACGGTATGCAGAATCGGGTGATACGGGGCCATCAGCATCGATGCCTTCTGCACGCAATATCTCTATCGCAGGTGCAATCTCTTCAGCCTCTTCGACACCGAACAGTCCACCGTCACCTGAATGTGGATTTACCCCGCACACGGCAATCCGTGGTTTTTCGAACCCAAGCTGTTTCGCATGATCGTTCGCAGCCCGAGTGCACTTGACGATCCGGTCGGTCTTCACGAGCTTTAGCGCATCAACGAGAGAAAGATGAGTAGTTAGGTGAATGACCCGCAGTTTCGGTGAACCAAGAATCATGTACTGAGTGTCGACGTTACACAAATGAGCAAGTAAACCGGTGTGCCCATCGAACTCATGTCCTGCCATCACCATGGCTTTCTTGTTGAGCGGAGCAGTAACGATCCCGTCCGCTTCTCCGGCCAGACAGAGCTCTGCCGCTCGAACGACGTATTCATAGGCGGCGTTACCTGTGTAAGCCGCTACCTCACCGATCTTGAACTGTGCAGGCGCACAGTTGGCGATATCAAGGACGTTGATGACTTTTGGTCCGACTTTAGCCTGGCGCGGATTTTCTACTTTCTTTACCGAAAATCCTTGGGCCCACTTGCCGGCAGCAGACGAAACGACCCGAACGTCGCCAACAATTACCGGAATTACTCGACCCCGAGCTGCTTCCTCAATAACACCCTTAATCGCCACTTCGGGACCGACCCCAGCTGGGTCGCCAAGCGTAATTAGTAGAACGGGAAGTTCGGCGTTTAAAATGGTCATTCGTCTCTCAGTCAGATGCGAGCGTAAGTGTAAAAAGCGGTAACTAGATTCAAGCCGGAAGACTAAACGTTGTGACCAAGTTCCAGAAGAGTCACAAGCTCGAGCAACGCGTGTTCATCGCCAAATCCTCCAGCACGAGTAACCAATAAAGAATCGGTGATCGATCCATCCAAAGCGACACCACTAACCGTTCCCGGCTGCAGTTCACCTTGCAATTCGAGTGAAGCTACACCGCACGCTTCGATCACTCCACTCGCTGTATCACCACCGATAATTATTAATGTATCGGGCTTCACTTCATCGGTGATCTTTCGAACAGCAATTCCCAAATTCTGAACGATCGTCTTAGATAGAGCAATAGTTTCGTCTTGAGTCGCTCCTAATGTGGCTTCAACGCCCGATAGCTTCAGCACAACGACGCCATCGTTCTTGGCAACTTCCTGCATCTGCACAATCGACTCGTCGTCCACTCCACAAAGAACTTCATCCAACGACAATTCGGCTAGTACCAAATCCATCGAATCACCCAACACCACCAATTGTTTTTCGACAATCGTTCGCTGAGATGCGGTCACGATTAACACGCGCCGTCCACGATCGCACGGTTCTACTGCCGATCCTCTGCGCAACATCCGATCGGCGCTCATCTCATCAGCAAGCGCAACAGAGATTCCCGCCGATCCTGCAACCAACGCAGGCGGCACAGCGTTCACTAACCGGCGGGCCAAACGTGTGAGGTCTGCTTCAGATTTCGCATCGGCGGCGATTATCACCGGAAGCAGATCAGATATACCGGCACCGCCGTCGATACCTCTCAAATGAACTTGGTCGCTAAATCCGGCTTTACTCAAAGAATAGGTAAGAACTTCAATCACGTTGCTTGAATGAAGCGGAGACAGCTGATCTTGCCCGACATCTGTTTCGGCAACCGGCATGCCGTCAACCAGCAACACCCCATCCTTGATCGTTCGACCGTTCTGTGGGTACGCTGAGCAAATTACAGCATGATCGCCTGAGACGGTTTTCAGAGCGGCGAAAAGCTCAATTCCTGGGTTTCCTCGAAGCGTCGAATCGACCTTGTTGAGCAAGATATTTACGCCAAGTCCGTCAAGTTGACGAACTGCCTTTGCAGTAAGGTCGACAATATCGGTAGGCGGCAAATGACGAGTTCCGAGATTCACTGAAATCACCTCAGCGAACTCAGTACTGCTCGGCAGTTCGGCTGTAGGCGACACAAGCGTTCTAAATCCACAAGCTGCAAATGGCGCTGCCGCGTCTAAAGCACCGGTTAGGTCATCGGCAAATATTCCAACAAGCGGAGTCGTTCGAGTGGTCAATGGGCAGTCGTTTGGTTCGTGTATTCAGAACCGAACTTTACATCAGCCTTGGTCAAACGTTAGATGCCTAATTGACCAAATACGGCGGCCTACCGATCATTCCTTCCAATAAGGATGTGTAATTCACTCTTTTCTTATTGCTAAAACTAGGCTGTTTTTGTTCTCAAATCAGCCCTGCTAGCCAGTAAATAAAGGGTGAAGACATCGAATTAGGCGTTCTTCCTCGAATAATGATGCTGCCCCCGCAACCACTCATTGCCAACTTGGCAATGGTTTTTGAGTTCAGCCGGCGAAATATCGCCGGTTGGCAGTTGCCAGGAGTAAAGCGTCATGACCGACCATCAAACCATTGGGGAAATCAGGGATTTATACCTACTGACAGGTACCGCTTCAGGGTGGTCTCATCACACCCTCGAATCAGCAAAACGAATACTAAAGTTCCTCGTCGATTCTGAATACGGAGTAGGCCCCGAAACCAGATGTTCAAAGATCAAAGAAGAACGACTCCTCAACTACTTGATCGTCAGGAGAAGACGAGGAAGACGAAACAAAGGGATGAGGTACTCCACGATGAACACGGAGTTTCTCGTTCTAAAACGATTTTTCCGGTGGGCACACAAGGGGGATCACATCCCAAGTCCACTACTTCAAACGGTCACTGCTCCTCGTGCCGACGTTCAAGTTTTCGACCCTCTTACTGACGACGAAATCAAAAGTATTTTTAGCGCCACGCTTCGTTCGCCGCAGATGACCGCAATGATCGCCCTGGCTCTTGATTGCGGACTTAGACGTGGTGAGATAGCAACACTTTCTGCGACCAACATCAACTTCGACAACCAGACAGTACGTGTGTTTGGAAAGCGTAGAAAATGGCGGTTTGTTCCGTTCGGGGATACCGCTAAAAAACTGCTAGATCGGCATCTAGCGTTCAGGCAACTCGTACACCCTGTCACTGAGTCGCTATTCATCGATTCGAAAGGGATCGAGCT
>JABIHL010000098.1 GCA_018649665.1 Chloroflexota bacterium
ACTTGGAACGTCAACATTGTTTGCAATGCTGTTGAAGCCTTTGTAACCGGGCTGCTCTGATGGAGCCAACCGACGATCAGCGATGACCATGCACACACACTCCCACAATTAAGGGTGATGAAAGGTGGATTACACGCGTGTGAGGCAAAAAGCCTCAAACGCGAAGAGACCGAAGTACGCGCAGGGCTACCGCACGTGCTTTCGGTGTTTTGGGGATTTAAAAAATATGAACCAGGGCGAGACGAAAAGAGATGGACATTTCTCTGACAGCCTCGAAGTCTAGCCTTACTCCATCCCAACTGTCAACGCAAGTATTGAGAGAGATTATCTATTCGGCGCGCCCAATTCGCCGCATTTTGCCACAAGTGCCTAGAATTAAGCCCGTCCGCAGTTCGAAATTTGTTGATCGGAACGGCGCGCTAATAGTAGAATTACAATTCAGTTACTTGACTAAAACATCTTAATTGAAAAACATGTAACTCAATGGATAGGGAAAATGATCTCTCTCTAAGAGATACGGATCGAATTTGAGGATCTGTGGTGCTGAAGACCATCACAAAAGAAATTGCGTTAATCGTGGCTTGCTACCTAACGTTCGCGCTTGTGAAAAATCTAACCGATCCATCACCCGTGCTCAAGGCCGTTACCAATGGCTGGAGCGTTCTCAGACTTGAAGAAGCTCTCGCTATCGATTTCGAATCGTTCATCCAACAAGTCATCGGTCGTATATCTCACAGCGCTGTAATCATTACAACGTACTTCTACGCCGTCGGTATGTGGGTTGGGTTAATCGCAATTGCAATCTTTGTGTTCGTCAAAAACCGCAACGCGTATATTGATCTCAGAAGAACGTTCGTCATTTCGATGATCTTCGGCGCCATCGTATTTGCATTGTTCCCTCTCGCACCACCTCGGTTCATGCCCGGTCTTGGAATGACCGACACGGTAACGCTGCTTGGCCTTGACCCCGCACCTAGTTCTGACTCAACGATTAGCTACAACCGGTTCGCAGCTATGCCGAGCCTCCACTACGCCTGGGCACTGCTCGTCATGATCGGTACGTTCAAGGTCGGCGGTGCTTGGCTAAAAGTCAGCGGATTTGTCTACCAAGCACTCATGTTCATTGCGATCATCGCAACTGCAAACCACTACGTTCTCGACGCTGTGGCTGGAGCGATCCTATTGACGATCGCCATCTACCTGAATCGATGGTGGCGTAACTACGACCATAAAATTGACTCGTGGAAGACCGACCAACTCACCAAATTCCGAGAGTTCGATCAAGCATGGCGAAGGCGCGTCGGTGGCATACCAGTGCCCGATCTCCGACAGCAATTTCTATCAGGATTCATTCTTAGGGGCGGGTACGCCGAACGATCGACTCTGTCGAAGATATCCAGTGCTCAATATCCGCCTCCAGTCGCGAACGTTCAGCAGTCATTCCGCCCCGAACTCAACAACCTGAGCCTCGTACTGAACTGACCCTTCATTTTGACGCGCCTGAATTTCAGGCAGCCAATGGCTCTTTATGTACGCCAAGACTTGCATAACCTGCTCGTCCGTCAGACTACCCCGGAACGCCGGCATTACAGTCGCTAGCGGCGGCTTGTCGAGAATCCACTGGTGCAGCAGTCGATCAGGATGATGCCACGTGTGGCCTGCGTCGCCGTGAACAGTAGCCGTACCTAGAACCGTGGGGCCGTTTACCGGACCGTGGCAAGCAGCGCAGTTATTGGCGTACACGCTTTTTCCTGCCTCTATCCGAACATCGGTGAGTTCCACCGGAAATTTCAGCGACGATTCCGACTGTGGTGCTACTCGGGTGTCTATCGAATTATCACCACAAGCGGCGACGATCATCATCACGAGTAGTAACGCTATAGCCAAAACTGATCTTTGCATTAAATGTTTTCTCTTTTCTCACCATCAAAAACTATTCGTAATATTATTATCATACCCAGACCCCCCCGGTAGGGGTATAATGAACATGTAATCACTCAATTTCAAGTAAATATTGCGAAAGTACGATGACCCACGACCACGCAAATCATGACCACGACCACGCAGAGCACCAAGCTGCCAAAGCCGATACGCGAGACGACGCTATCAAACGGCTCAGCTACATTGAGGGGCATCTGGCTGGCGTGAAAAAAATGGTCGAGGAAGACCGCTACTGTGTCGATATTCTCCGTCAAACGTTCGCAGTACGGCGTGCGCTCCAAAAACTCGAATCACAGCTGATTGACGGTCATCTGCGTACATGCGTTGTCGATGGCGTGAAGCAAGGGCGTGAAGAACAGGTACTCAGCGAACTAGTGGAGTTATACGAAATTGCAGACCGTTAACCCAAATCCTCTTGCCACCCAAAAGGAAGTTGACGAAAACCTCGCATCGCTAACGTTCAGCGTCGGTGGAATGACCTGTGCCGCCTGTGTCCACCATGTAAGCAATGCACTAAGCGAACTTCCGGGGATCATCGAAGCCCAAGTGAGCCTCGGCACTGAAACCGCGACCGTCGAGTTTCCCCCAAACGCTGTCTCTAAGACTGATCTACGCGACGCGCTTTCAGGAGCCGGGTATTCGGTGCGAGGTTTCGCAGACGAAGACACTTCGATATTTGCCGACGGCGATAAAAAAATCAGAGAGGCCGAACTAAAAACCACTCGCGACATGATGGTCATCAGCTTAATAGTTGCTGCAGCCATCATGATTTCGATGAACTACAAGTCGATCGATTCACTCTCGAATCTTTCTCCAACAGCGGTCAACATTTTCTTCTTAGCGTTGGCGACACCGGTTCAGTTCTGGGCAGGAGCCCGGTTCTACAAGTCGGCATGGGCCGCCGCTCGGCTGCGTACGTCGAACATGAACACGCTCGTCACCATCGGCACGTCAGCTGCTTATTTCTACAGCGTCGCAGTAACGATATTGCGACCGATGTTCGAAGATTCCTTAACCTTTTCCGACGCGGCTGTCGGAGGATCGCATTCGACAGGAACGTACTTCGACGTATCAACCGCAATAATCGGTCTCATACTGCTAGGAAGATGGCTTGAAGCGAGAGCGCGTGGCAGAACATCTGATGCAATCAAGAAGCTGATTGGCTTGCAGCCCGCGACGGCTGTAATCGTCCGAAATGGTGAGCCAACTGAGATCGAAATTACCGATGTCGTTTCTGGCGACACGATTGTTCTTCGACCAGGAGAGCGAGTGCCTGTCGATGGTGAAATAACCGAAGGCACGACATCGGTAGATGAATCGATGCTCACTGGTGAAGCGGTTCCGGTCGAAAAGCTACTGGGCGATCATCTATATACCGGAACCGTGAACGGTATGGGCGCTGTTAGATTCACTGCCGTATCGGTCGGACGCGACACCGTATTAGCTGGAATCGTGCGAATGGTTCAGCAGGCCCAGTCATCTCGCGCACCAATTGAGCACTTGGTCGACCAAGTAACCGCCCGATTCGTTCCGGCAGTATTGGGCATAGCAATCGTCACCTTCGCCGTATGGTCGTTCCTCGCACCCGAACCCGCAATCATCAACGCGTTACTAATGACGGTCGCCGTTCTAGTCATTGCTTGCCCTTGTGCACTCGGCCTAGCGACACCAACCGCCATCATGGTCGGCATGGGTCGGGGTGCTTCGTCGGGCGCTCTTATACGAAACGCAGACGCACTTGAACGTGCTCACCGGATAGATACTGTCGTATTCGATAAAACTGGCACGCTTACTGAAGGAAAGCCAGTTGTTTCTAGCCTGAACGCAATCGGGGTAAGCGAAGACAAGCTGATAGAACTCGCAGCAGCTGTGGAAGCTAGCTCAGAGCACCCGTTAGCCGGAGCTGTGCTTGCGGAAGCCAAAGCGCGCAATCTCGATATATCTTCCGCAACCGACGTCATGGCAGTTCCGGGACGTGGCATCGTCGCAATGGTCGAAGGCGCGAAGATCACTGTAGGCAGTGCCGAGTTCGTGGCGACCGCTTCCTCCGCAGATTACGATTTCACTGAGCACAGCTTTGCGATATCCGAACGCGGTGAAACAGTTCTGGGCGTAGCAAAAGACGGTGAGCCTATCGGGTTTATTGGCATATCCGACACGGTGAAGCCCGGAGCCAGCGAAGCGATTCGCCAACTCACAGATCGCGGCATACGGGCGGTAATGCTGACTGGCGACAACCAGCGGACCGCCGACAAAGTCGCTCAATCGATCGGTATCGACCATGTTGTTGCTGGCGTTCTCCCCGACGGCAAGGCGAACGTAATCACAGAACTTCAAAGTGAAGGCAGAGTCGTAGCTATGGTCGGCGACGGCATTAATGATGCGCCAGCACTCGCAACAGCCGATGTCGGCATCGCCATCGGATCGGGTACGGATATTGCGATTGAAGCCGCCGATGTAACGATCACTTCGGGCGATCCTGCAATCGTGGCGGAATTGATCGATCTTAGCCGCAGCACCATGCGAACGATCAAGCAGAACCTATTCTGGGCGTTTTTCTACAACGTGCTACTGATACCAATCGCTGCGGGGGTTCTGTATCCAGTTTTCAGCGACGGCACGGTTCCAGGATTCCTGCAACCGCTAATTGGTCAATCAGGATTCCTCAATCCAATCGTGGCCGCAGGCGCGATGGCATTCAGCTCGGTAACGGTCGTGACCAACTCGCTCCGTCTGGGTCGTGGGGGACGCAGAAAACAATCAGTCGCCAGCTAATACCGGCACTAATTTCAAGTAAACGATCTAAGAAATCAGCTAAAACTAACTAGGAGACACGAACAAATGAAAATCCCATTCCTAAACAGCGGAAAATCCGAACAGGCGATCGACCCGGTGTGCGGCATGAGCGTCGATACCGGTAATCCAGGCGGTGGTGCTTCGACTCACGCCGGGCAGGTCTACTACTTCTGTGGACCCGGCTGTAGAGTGGCGTTCGAGAAAGATCCCGAAGGCTATCTCTCTGGCGAAAAATCTATCGAGATGTAATATCCTCGACTGCGCTTGCTCTTCTGGGTGCATCCAATGCAAAGAATCCAGCATCACATAAATAGCCTTCGAAAAATAATTTAGAACGTTCACTCGTGCGCGGCATTTGCCGTACCACGGGATGAAATCAGGAACAGGAATGCCCACTACAGAACAGCCGCCAGCCGATGGCGTAGCGATCGTATACACCCACCCGACTTGTGGTTATTGCGATCTGCTCAAGGAAGACCTTGTGAAGGACGATATCGCCTACCGCGAGATCGACGTTTCGAAAGAGCCTGAGAAGTGGGTGGAAGTCGAACGACTTTCCGGTGGCGACAAAATAACGCCAGTCATGGTCACCGCGTCTGGCGAAGTTGAAATCGGCTACAAGGGCATCGGCTGCAACTACGGCTAATCGAGCCTAATACGGGTCGATTTGCTTTCGATTTAGCCATTTCGAGTAGAAATGGACGTAATTAAAACGTCAGCTAGCTAAAACGAAGTGTTGACTGGCATTGGGTAGCCCCCTTACTCTCAATAGGAGCGACCTGAAACACCAGAACCAACAGTCGCTTCCACGGTCCCGTGGTGTAGTGGTCTAACACGCCTCCCTGTCAAGGAGGAGATCGTCAGTTCAAATCTGATCGGGATCGCCATCAAAGCGAATTAGAAAAGCCCTCGGCATTATGCCGGGGGCTTTTTTGTTTTGGTGGCTTCCTAAGCGACAGCGGATTTTTTTCGCACGAAAGCAGCGCGTGGCATCCATATGTATGCTGTCGCCGTAGTTCATTAGTGCCGCCACTGAACAAATCAACATGCTCATTTCCAGAACCATCACGACCATAAACGCTTTTCGAATGATCTTTGCAATGTTGATCATCTCAGTCGTTGCCGTCTCTTGTGCTGATTCATCTGAGCCGACAGCAGTCTCGACATCCACAGCGACTCCTGTCGTAACCACGACTCCGATCGCGGTGGTGTTAGCTAGGGAATACGTGGAAATCGAAGGTTGGAGCGACACCACTTCAGGAATACTCTGGGCGAACCCGAATGGTGTTGCCATTGACGCCGATGACAATATCTACACGACCGAGTTTCAGGGCAATCGAATACGTAAATTCGACCCGACCGGTGAGCTCCTACTCGAATGGGGCGGTTCAGGACGTGAAAACGGTAAATTCGACGCTCCCACCGGAATAGCGATTGGGCCCGAAGGCAATATTTTCGTCTCTGAAAGCGGGAATCACCGCATTCAAAAATTCACTGCCGATGGCGAGTGGCTCACATCGTTCGGAAAACTCGGCAGAAAAGACGGCGAATTCGAATCGGCGATGGTTCTTGCGATAAGCGATGATGGCGTGATTTACGCGACCGATTGGGGCAACGCTCGCATCAACGTATTCATGACGAACGGGGACGTAGTCGGTTCGCTTCTGAGCTTCAGCCAGGACCCTGGCGGACTCGCAAGCCCAACCGGAATCAAGATCGGACCCGACGGCAACCTGTGGGTGGTCGATCGAGGTAACAATCGAGTTCAAAAGTTCACGACCGACGGCGAGCTGCTCGGTCTGTGGGGAGAGTTCGGTGAGGAGCCGGGTCAGTTCAATGTTCCTACAAGTATCAACTTCGATGCAGCCGGAAACTTTGTCATTTCGGAGTTTCGCGGGCATCGACTCCAGCAATTCACGCCCGATGGCCGTTTGATCAGTGAAATCGCCCCCGGCACGTTCCAGGGTCCGCACGGATTAGCGTTCGATAGCACCGGTGCACTGTACGTCGCCGACACCGGAAATCACGCCATACGTAAATTCGTCCCCGAATAACGTTACGGCTTCATATGATTGGCAATTTTACAAACGAGATATATTATTTAGCCGACTAAGTAACTGGAGTAATGAATTGACCTCAGAGCCATCAATCGAATCAAGAGGCGAAGTTAGCTTTGCGTTCGCTATAACTGCAAAGCTTCATCGCCAGCGAGCCGACGAACTGCTTAACCAGATCGGATTACACGTCGGTCAAGAAACGCTTTTGGACGTTCTGTGGACCGAAGGCGAGATTACCCAAACTGAACTGGCGAATCGACTCGGAATTCAACCTGCCACGTTGACGATCGCTCTAAAAAGGCTTGAGAAGAACGGCTTAGTAGTTCGCTCGCGAGATCCCGAGGATCGACGAGTGAGCCGAGTTCAAGCATCATCCAAATCGAGCGAACTACGAGAAGGCGTAATGCTCGCATGGGCACGACTTGAGCACGAAACGGTGAGCAATCTCACGGAGCCAGAGCGGGCATTGCTCGCAATCCTCCTCAACAAAGTCACAGACGGTCTTTCAGACGGCTAACCATTGCACTCTTGTGTGCAACTAATTAGTCGCCTAAATACATGCATTTGATCTAAAAAACGTATTTCGCCACATAAAAATAACTGCAGGACTGCATCACCTTCAGCGCGCGCCCGTAACAACCGGCATGGGCATATAACGCTCCTCCAATCTTTCTACTCAGAACAAAAAAAGCCCCAGGCGAATCGCCCGGGGCTTTTGTTTGCACATCTCTTGGGTCAGAAAGAGATGTGCCTGAGAGAGGAGAGGAAGCTGTTAAAGCTGTGCTCCACTAGTTGTTACGTACAAACTATGTCGCCAGTTCTGTGGCAACGACTGGTCGAGTGGCGGTGTCATCTTCAACCTCTCCCGGTACGAGATCGTATCCGGGCATGAACTTGACCACGAACGCCATACCAATAAGCGCAACGATTCCCGCAATGATGTACACCGATGAAGCACCATCGATGAACGCCTGCTTCGATGCGGTAACCAGCTCACCGCCGGCACCATCTTCCAACGATCCTGCAACCTGAAGGGCTGCACCGATCTGGTTGCTCGCAGCGTCGGCAGCTGCAGTTGGAAGACCAACTACGGCGTCGGTCATGCTGGAAGCGTATACCGAACTCATGATCGAACCGAAGATTCCAACACCGAGCGCTCCACCGATCTGTCGAACAGTGTCGTTCAACGCAGATCCAACACCGGCCTGAGCCTCCGGAACTGCAGCCATGACTGAGTCGGTGGCAGGAGCCATCGTGTTAGCCATGCCAAGTCCCATCAGGAAGATCAGCGATCCGGTGAGCCAGTAGGTAGTTCCTACATCGAGGAATGCCATTGATCCCACTGCAATCGCAACCAGCAGCATTCCAACGCTCATTACCACCTTGGCGTTCGTCTTTGCAACGAATGCCGCACTAGTGGGCGCTCCTACCAAGAAGCCCATCGCCATCGGAACCAATCGGTATCCAGTGTCGAGCGGAGAGTATCCCTGAACGAACTGCAGGTACTGAGTGAGCAGGAACATCATTCCTAGCATCGCCATGAACGCAATTCCGATCGATCCAGCCGCAGCTGAGATTCGAGCGTTCTTGAACAAGTTCAGGTCGACCATTGGGTGTGCTTGCCTCTTTTCGTACCAGACGAACAATGCACCGAACACTATCGTGACAGCGAAGCCAGCGAGAGTAGCGCCTGAGAGCCAACCCTTTTCAGGTGCCTCGATGATTGCGTATATGAGAGCTGAGAGCGAAATCATCGAAAGAACAGCACCAACGATGTCGGTCGTCTTCGAGTTGACGTCTTTGCTTTCAGGAATCACCAGAACTGAACCAATCAGTGCGATCAGCACAACAGGGATGTTCAGTAAGAACACTGAGCCCCAGAAGTAGTTTTCGAGCAACCAACCACCGGCGATCATTCCACCCGGAATACCGATCGCTGCCATGCCCGACCATATTCCGATTGCCTTCGCCCGCTCTTCACGAGGGAAGATATCGACGATCACCGACAGAGTCGACGGCATGATTAGTGCGCCACCGATGCCCTGAAATGCGCGAGCAACGATAAGTTGCGAGGTGCTCTCAGACAGTCCCGCACCAACGCTGGCGAGACCAAATATCACTAGGCCAACTTGGAACGCCAAGCGTCTGCCAAATCGGTCACCGAGCGATCCCATTGTTAGCAGCACACCTGCAAACACCAATATGTATGCATTGATGATCCACTGCAGACCCGAAGCAGTTGCCTGCAGTTCAGCCTGAAGCGTTGGGATGGCGACGTTTAGAACAGTTACGTCCAGCCCAATGATGATCAACGCGATTGAAAGGACCCCGAGGGACCATTTCCGTCTTGCGTATCCAGCGTTGGTCACATTCTCGACGAGACCCGCTGACGCTGTTGAATTACTCATTACTAAAAAGTTCCTTAGCTATACCGACCCGCACAACTGAAAATCAGTCGTCAAGGTAAAAAAATCACTCTTCACACGAAAAATTAGTTACTACACATCGGACCATTTCCGCCTTCTGCTACTCCAGTAACTGGTGTCATGACTGACGGTCAGTCATGTAAAAATAAACAAATAAAAACTACCGTCGAGGTGCTACGAATGCCCCCTGAACAACGATTTCGGTCGCACGTTGTATCTCTTCAGCCGATGCGATCTTCGGTTCAGTCGCGAACGCCAATCGCATAGCACCCGACATGATGACTTTGAACATCTCGGCTGCCACTTCGGCGTTCATCGCAACGGCTTCACCCGCATCAATAAACCCTTGAAACATGCCAATAGCCATCTGACTAACTTCAGCGTGGGCTTCGATTTTGTCGAAATCACTTTCACCGGCGTCACTCATATGCATCAACGCACAAAGATCAGGATTGTCTCGCCCGACTTCGAAACCAAGCTGAACGAATTTTCCGAGAATCTCAGAAAAGGATTCATCACCGCTCAATATGCCTTGAAGACGAGTTGCCATCTCATCCATCGGTTGTCGGGCCAGATCGATCACTACCGACTTCTTCGATTCGAAATACAGGTAGAAGGTGCCTTGAGCCACTCCCGCCTTTCTTACGATGTCGGAAATAGTGGCACTCTCGTAACCCTTGTCACCGAACACGGCAC
This sequence comes from Chloroflexota bacterium, assembly GCA_018649665.1. Lineage (GTDB taxonomy): Bacteria > Chloroflexota > Dehalococcoidia > Lucifugimonadales > Lucifugimonadaceae > Lucifugimonas. The sequence continues at coordinate 9,917 of JABIHL010000098.1, forward strand.
GAGCTGCGTCAAGAATTTGCTTCCTACGCTGCGCTTCCGATTGTGTTCGTTCTGCTACTGCCATGTCGTTCTTTCCAGTTGCTACAGTCCGGTGACTGACGATCAGTCATTTACTGTAGCACAACAAATCAGATGCACAACGTAACAAAGAGATGCAGAATCTTAGAAAACTGCTTTCCAATCTCGATTTCTATCGATATTGAGTGAGATTAGGCTTTCGAACGGCGTATATTGCGACTGCCCACAGACTATCCCTGTGCTTCTATGTGCCTTTGGCGACTAATTCAAAAAGCAAGCATATGCCTGCGAATTCAAATAACACTCTGCAAATCGGCGATGTCCACATAACCGGACTCTCAGATGGCAGCATTTCGTTCGACCCTAGAGTCCTGTTTCCTGAAAACCCACTCGAAATTTGGGAGCCGTTCTACGATAGGTTCCCCGAGTACTTCAGCGGACAGTTCTTCCAGAACAATCTCGGATCGTTCGTATTTACATCGGGCGGCAAACGAGTTCTCGCCGATTCAGGATTTGGCCCGCACGGCGATATGCTCGGACATCCAGCCCCGGGCGAGCTAATCAAGGATTTCGAAAAGAACGGCATCGGACTCGACACGATCGATACCGTGTTCCTTACTCACCTTCATGGCGATCACGTTGGCTGGAACTTACGCGAAGACCTACCCGAGCGACCGCTGAGCTTTCCAAACGCTCGATACAGGGTGCATGAAGCCGATTGGAACCACTTTACGACCAACGAAATGTTGGACGACCCCAACAGAGGTGAAGCGACCAACCGAAGCGTGATGCCGCTCGAAAAGCAGGGCGTGCTCGATCTGATGGATGGCGAGACCGAACTCGCTCCCGGCATCACGGCGTTTCCGACTCCAGGTCACACTCCAGGGCATATGAGCCTATTGATCGCCTCGAACAACGAGCGAGCGTTGCTGGTAGGCGACATACTTGGCTCGCCAATGCAGGCAACTGAAACCGATCTCCACTACTCGCCCGATTGGGATGGCCCGATGGGCATCAAGGCTAGAAAAGACATTCTAGATAGCGCAGAACAAGAAGATGCGGTGGTCATTGGAAGTCACCTGAGCTACCCGGGCTGGGGCACGATGATCAGGTGGGAAGGTCGCCGCTATTGGAAAGCCCTCTAGCCAGCTAATATTTCGAACAAACCGACCACCAACCAACTGGCGAATCACCTAAGATTGCGCCAAAACTTCGAGGAACAGAACAGTAATGTCCGATCTAGATAACAACGCAAGCGAAAACGTCTACAACGTGATCGACACTATGTCGACAAAGTGGGACGTTAGCCATAATCCTAAGCTTGGAGTTGATCTCGGTCGTCTTATGCTCAGGAAAGACCCCGATAGTGGCTCCGAAATACGCATGATCCGCTATCCAAAAGGCGTTTTGAACCCGGAGCACACTCACCCGTGCGGACACGGAATATTCGTTCTCGAAGGCAAACTACGAACGCATCAGGGCGTTTACGGCCCCGGAGCCTGGGTATGGTTCCCGCAGGGTGAAACTATGGAGCACGGCGCCACTGATGAAGGCGATATGGTGGGCATATTCATAACCGATGGCGCATTCGAAATCCACTACAACGACGAAAAGTAACTCACGCATTTCTCAGATCTCGCACAGGACGAATCAGGTAACCCACAAGCAGAGTATTCATGACAACTAAAAGCATTTTCAAAGCAAAACGAGTGGCAAACGCCGATGTTTCAGGCTGGCTCGATGACCACGCAGTAGTCGTTGAAGACGGTGTAATTACGGCAGTTGAACCTTCTGCCAACGTTTCGTCGGCTGGCGATAGTTATGAAGTTCATGATCTCGGCGACGTATCGCTGTTACCGGGCTTAGTTGATGCCCACTCACACATGCACTGCAGCGCTACTCACGATGCTCAGGCTTTGGCGATGAGCGAGAACGATCAGCAGCTTACGATCCGTGCGACAAACAACATGCGCAAGGCTGTGCTCGCTGGAACCACCACGATTCGCGATCTCGGTTCTCGTAACGAGGTTGCCTTCGCAGTTCGGCAGATGATCGAAGATGGCCATGTGCCCGGGCCCCGTCTTTTGCTCGCCGGTACACCGATAACGATCACAGCTGGACACTGCTGGTTTTTCGGAACCGAAGCCGATACAGAAGCGCAGGTTCGAACTGCGATACGAAATCAAGTGAAGCTCGGTGCCAACGTCATCAAGGTGATGGCGACCGGCGGAATGTTCACTCCGACAGCGAATCCTCGAACTCCGCAGTACTCAGTTGAGGTTCTGAAGGCGGCGGTTGAAGAAGCGCACCGTATGAACGTGCCTATCGTTACTCACACGCTTTCGGCTCAGGGTGTTCGAAACGTAGTTGAAGCGGGAGTCGACCAACTCATCCACGCTCGCTGGTACCACTCCGACCCAAACCAAGGTCTCGACTACACTCCCGATACCGTCAAGCAGATGGTCGATCAGGGTCAGTGGGTCGATCCAACGATCGGGCACCACTTACTTGGCATCGAAGCGAAAGCGCGCGGCGAAATCGGACCAATGGATCCTCACTGGGCCGTTTCGTTCAAAGTCGTTCCCGAAGCAGATCACGTTGAAACGCTGAACAAGATGCACGATGCAGGGGTCAGGTTCACTACTGGGCTCGATATGGGAATGACTTACGGCACTCATGACCGATCGGCTGCGAACGCTTGGGCATTCGTTGAAACGCTAGGCTGGGCGAACTGGAAAGCGATCAACGCTGCGACTGCAGGCACTGCGGAAGCATTGGGACTCGTTAAACAAATCGGCAGCCTTCAAGCGGGTATGTTCGCTGATATGGCTGCCTTTGCTGGCGATCCTGCACAAAATATACGTGACATGGACCAAGCCTCGACCGTGGTTCAATCGGGTCGATTGCTGAAGCTGAACGACATGATTCTGGTCTAGCCCAAACTGGAGTAAATCCGATATTGGGTTGAACGTACTAGCCAATCAGACCGGGAATACCGCTTTGAGTAGCTGAAGCATCGCCTGTGGTTGCTGCCTGGAAAATCGTCAACGTCACAACAGCGAACGCTGCGAGCACGACTGCGACTGTGACTCCAGACACCCCAAGCTGACTCATCTTTGAACCGTATGCTGATGTAACTACTTTGCGAGATGTGCGGACTGACATTAGAACCTCTATTGCTCGTATTAGCGCCGGTATTGGCTTACTCGCTGATCAGAGGATTCTGGGTAAGAATTCCCAAATCAGCGAGTGAACCAATGGATACCTGTTCACGACCGGTGTAGCGGGTGCCACTACCTCAATATGGCAGTAAACACCGAGAGCTCAGTAGGGTGAATCACCTAAAGGTATTGCGGAATTGCGCAACTCTTCGTTTCGAATCGAAATTTGTTCGCCAACTGCGCTCAGTTGAAAATTCGATTGTCGATATCACCAATTGGCACTTTTACTGGCACTTAGGCATTCAGGCATTCACACAGTCTCTACACAGTTATCCCCTAGTGTGTAGTACATCGCATCGCCCAGCAGGGTGGTCGCATCGAACTAACTTAGAGAATATGCAGCAGGGCACCAAGCTCGACTGCCAGATTCTCAGATTCAAATTGGTTGATGGGTAAGTGAAGGGGTTGAATTCAAATGTTGCACTTTAAGTCGTGCCCAAAATGCACAAGCGGAACGATCGAGAATAATTCCGATGCACATGGCAGCTTTCTACAATGCTTGAACTGCGGTTTCCAGCGCGACATTGCAGACGATATTTCTGAGAAAAGCGTCAAATCGATCTTGAAGCAATGGCGAAAAGAGCTTCAGGTTCAAGAAAATGCGCCGAGCGAAGCCATAGCCTGACAGCCGGTAACTCGTCCCTCACAAAATCCTCATGTGCTTCGTGAGGTCAGTGATTATTCCCTCGCTTTTTCATCACGCTCCATTCGCGCCAATTCTTGAACGGCTGAACTAGCATTCTGTGCATTGAATTATTTCCTTTTGTGGAACGATCTTTTTGCCAGAACGACCTATATCACTTAGAAGAGCCGCTGAAATTATCGGCGTACATCATTCGACCCTAGCCCGAGCCGTTGAGCGCGGCGACATTCAACCCGTCGCTACTACTCCCGGCGGCTGGAACAGGTTCTCACGCAGAGACATCGAACGATACGGACGAGCACTTGAGGCGACAGAAATCGCCCAAAACCAGATCGATGCTCCTGCGGTTGATCGTGCTCTCTACGACATTCCAAAGCTCGCAAGAGCACTAACTGGCGCCGACTACGCTGCGGTTACAGTTCAGGAATCAAACGGACGCCCACTGCGCATTTACCACGATGGCTTGGCCGATGATATTGATTGGAAATCTCATGCCCTACCAATCGGTCGCGGTGTTCTTGGCAAACTAGGTCACGCAGATTCTCCACTGAGACTCGACGACCTTTCGGAACACCCTGATTCATATGGTTTTCCCGATTGGCACCCGCCTATGAAGGCGTTGCTGGGTGTACAGGTAGTGAACAGCGCTGGATTAAAAGCCAACCTGTATCTTGCAAACTCACCCGGTAAACCGGGCTTTACTGAAGCCGATGAGCAACAACTGACTCAATTGACTCACTTCGCTCAATTGGCGCTCGATTCTGCAAACCTCTACGAACAAGAACGCGAAAATCGAGTACTTGCGGAATCGGCAGAACGCCGACTGCAGGCCGTTATCGAAGAATCCACCGTTGGTGTGTTAATTGTCGAAGCCGGTACCAGAATTTTATTAGGTTCGAGCCAGGAAGCTAGAAGGCTATTTGGGCACTCGCTGAACGTAGGCATGGCACTAACCAAGATAAATCAACTAATAACCATCTACAACAGTGATGGTCGACTCGTCATTCACGATGAACTTCCACTTGAACAAGCGCTTGCCAGTAGGCGAACGACTCGGCCACAGGACATGCTGTTTGAACGATTTGATGGAAGCAGGGTTCCCGTTGTTGTGACGGCTGCGCCAATCGGGGCAGAAGACGGCGGGATCGATTCGGCCGTTCTGATATTCCAAGACGTTACCCAGATTCATGAAGTCGACGACGCAAAAAAAGAGTTTCTGTCGATGATTACGCACGATCTACGGTCGCCATTAGCTACGATAAAGGGCTTGGCACGTTCGCTTAACGTGCCAATGAAACCTGAAGCTGAAATTCAGATCGGACTCGATGCGATCGACGAAGAAGTCGATCACATGACCGAGCTTGTTTCAAATATATTGGATATGTCACGAATCGAATCTGGAACACGTGGTGTTGAACGAGAAATTTCCCACATGGCAGATATTGTTCACGATGCCGTTCGGAGGTCGGTAGGCTCACGTCACGGATCTGGGCGCCCTATCCGGGTGGAAATACCATCAAATTTGCCAGAAATGTACGCCGACCCCGGCCAATTAGGGCGAGTACTCGATAACCTTCTAAGCAACGCAATGAAATACACGCCTAGTAACGTTGTGATAACTAACACCTACGATGCAAGTTCTGACACGATTCGTACAGAGGTTATTGATCAAGGCGCGGGAATCCCAACTGCTCAGCAAGTAGATATTTTTGACAAGTTCTATCGCCTCCGTGAAGATCGTTCTGGCGGACGCGAGGGATCGGGTCTCGGACTCGCTATTTGTAAATCCGTAATCGGTGCGCATGGCGGTAAAATTGGCGTAACAAATAATTCTCGGGGCGGCGCCACGTTCTGGTTTGAAATTCCTAGAGATCCCGACCAAGCATGATTTGCAATACGAAAAGCAAGAGGGCTGAATAATGACATCCGCGAATCACAGACAGGACAAATCAAGCGTACTTGTGGTCGATGACGATCCCAAGATCAGACGATTAGTCGCAACACATCTTGGTCAATCAGGGTTTGAGGTTTTCCTCGCCGCAAACGGTGAAGAAGCTATCTACCAAGCATCTCTACACCAACCTGATGTAGTAGTTCTCGACCTCGCAATGCCGGGGATCGACGGATTCGAGACGCTATCGAGATTGCGCGAGTGGTACACCGATCCAGTGATAATTCTTTCTGCCACAGATCAAGAATCGGAAAAGGTTCGAGCACTCGATATCGGCGCCGACGACTACATTACGAAGCCGTTTGGAACCCAGGAGCTTGCCGCAAGGATCCGAGCCGCTATCAGGCGTGCAGAGCGACTCTCGAGCACTGCCGATACAACAGATCCTATCGTTCAGGCTGGTTCGTTCGAAATCGATCTTTCTGCACGATTGGTTTACCGCGACAGTGAAGAGGTTCGACTTACTCGAACTGAGTACGACTTACTAAGGTCGCTGGCTGTGAACGCTGGCAAAGTGATGACGCATCGACAGCTTTTGCAGTCGGTTTGGGGACCCGAGTACGGTGAAGAAACCGAGTACCTAAGAACGTTCGTGAAGCAGCTTCGACGAAAACTCGAAGAAGATCCTTCACGACCCAAACAGATTCTCACCGAACCGGCCGTTGGCTACCGACTCGTAACGAACTAATAGAAGCTGGTTCGTTGCATTTCAGCGTCCTACGCTTAGGCGGTGATCGTTTGAAAACAGGTGCGGCAACGAACTAATCCCGGTACAAAATTAGGCGTCGTGATCACGTGTAATATGCTCGTCACCCACCAAGCTTGAAGCGTTTGAACTCCGTACATGACTCTGCCGCCGTACTTCTTGAAATGTCCAAAATTCGATGCTTCACCGGAAGTCATTTCATCGTTCGAGAGGCTATTCGCAGAGCAAACCCTCGACGCCAGCGGCAGTCATATCGATTATTCGCTTTCGACGCCGAAATGGCAGTTCCTGAGCTACTTGTGCGACACCAAAAACGTTGTGATGCACGGTAGCGGCGATTCCGCGATCACTGAGTTCGAACCTCGACAATCTAACGATGTAGCCGAGTTCGGCGATCAGCGAGCCGTTTACGCGGCTTCAGACGGTATTTGGGCATCTTTCTACGCGATTCTCGATCGAGATCGATACGTCCGCTCACTCAACAACGCCTGCGTAAAGATAGTAGACGCCGATGGAGAAATCGAAACCGCCTACTACTTCTCGATTAACGACGACGCGCTGCCTCACGAGCCGTGGCGCATCGGAACGGTGTACATTCTTCCAAAGGAAACGTTTGAAGGCGAGCCAACAAAACCCGGCAGGAAATCGGCTCAGTGGCGCAGCCCAATAGCTGTCAAACCGCTCGCCAAAATCTCGATAAGTCCAACTGATTTCCCGTTCCTCGATCAAATTCGAGGGCACGACATGGAAACCGTTATAAAACGAGCCGAAGAAAACCCCGATGGCTTTCCGTGGCTAGACGACTAACGCCCTAACGCTTTCTTGCCGGCTTCGAGAGTTTCGACGATGGAATCGACGTCGAATACACAGCCGCCCCACGTTCCGCCTGAAGCCGACTGCAAAGCAGCCCACAATCGAGAATCATCTGGCAGTTGTGGGTGCGGAGCCAAATCGCTGGGTTCAGCACGCTTCTCAAGTTCAGCAGTGCCCCAATCGACGCCCTTCACTTCGCCATCGATACCGACAAGATTCAACTTCCCGGAAAGATTCTTCCGATCGACGAAAATCTCGATCATATCGCCGTCTTCAACTCGACCAATTGGCCCACCTGCTAACGCTTCTGGACCCACGTGACCGATACATGCGCCGGTCGATACTCCAGAGAACCGTGCGTCGGTAATCAGTGCCACTTGCTTACCGTAGGAAAGGTGCTTCAAAGCAGCGGTTAGCTGATAAACCTCTTCCATTCCGGTACCAAGCGGACCGCCACAGGTAACGACCATGATGTCGCCAGCTTTGATCTTCTGGTCGTCATCACGCGACTTGATCGCAGCCATTGCTGATCGTTCTGAACGGAATACTCGGGCAGGACCAAGCTTTCGGTAAACGTTGTCATCATCGACAACCGCAGGGTCGATCGCTGTGCTCTTGATTACCGATCCCTCAGGTGCGATGTTGCCCATTGGGAACGTTACCGTGCTTGTGAGATTCTTCGATGCCGCACGTTCTGGCGACATGATTACGTTGTCTGGGTCGACTCCATCGACTTCGATCAGGTACTTACGAACGTCGTGCCGGCGTTCGGAGTCCTCCCACCAGTTCAGGTTTTCTTCGAGAGTCTGACCAGTCGCAGTCATCACGCTGGTGTCGATAAGACCCAGTTTGCGAAGGTGCAGCATTACTTCCGGAACACCACCGGCAGCGTAAAGCTGGGTAGTTGGGTGTCCGACAGGACCGTTCGGAAGAACGTCGACCAAACGAGGAACGTTCAGGTTTACTCGGTTCCAGTCTTCAACCGTCATTCGGCGTCGACCAGCAGCGTGAGCGATTGCAGGCATGTGCAGCAGCAAGTTAGTTGAACCACCGACAGCAGCGTGAACCGCCATGGCGTTCTCGAACGCCGCATCGGTCAAAATATCCTGTGAAGTAATTCCACTTTTTTCCATCATCACGAGTGCACGTGCTGAACGTTTTGCAATATCGTGCCAGGCAGCCGTGCCGCTTGGTGAAAGGGCCGAGTGAGTGATTGCCATCCCCAGCGCCTCTGAAACGACCTGAGACGTACCAGCGGTGCCCAAGAACTGACAACCACCACCGGGCGATGCACATGAACGACAGCCGACGTCTTGCGCATATTCGAGCGTCACTTCGCCCTGCGCAAATCGTGCACCAATTGATTGAATCTGACCGGTGTCTTCACCGACATGAGGTTTGAGAGTCGTTCCACCAGGCACGACAACCGACGGCTGGTGATGTAATCCGGCAAGAGCCATCATCATCGCTGGCAATCCCTTGTCGCAAGAAGCGATTCCCAATACTCCTCGAACGGTCGGGAGTGATCGAGCTATGCGCCTGAACACCTGAGCGGCATCGTTTCGATATGGCAGCGAATCGAGCATTCCGGTTGTGCCCTGAGTCCGACCGTCACACGGGTCAGAACAGAAGCCTGCGAACGGTACCGACTTTAGCTCCTTGAACTCTTTAGCGGCAGTTTTGACCATGTCGACCAGTTCGAAGTGACCTGTGTGGAGTCCTAGCGCAACTGGCGATCCGTCTTCTTCTTTCACACCCCCAACGGTCGAAAGAATGATGAACTGCTTGCGCATAAGTTCCGACGGATTCCAACCCATACCGGCGTTCTGGGTCATTCCGAAGTGGTTACCGCTCGGCTCTTCGATCAGGAACTCGGCAGTAAACGGAACCGTGCCTTTGGGTCCATCGGCGTGAGTCTGAATTTCACGAGTCGAAGGGTCGGCACCGGTGCCAAGTACATCAGCAATCGAAACTTCTGCTGTGTCGTTGTTTGGGTTGACACGTGAGGTCATTGAATGTTCCTGTCGAATATTTGTTGATATCGGCGATTAATCAGCACGCAATCGAGAGCCGATCTGGCGATGAATCATAAGTGAAACGAACTCGCCGGAGAATAATACCGCTAACTGCGGCCATTTTTGGCGGTTCCGTGATCCAGTGCACGATCAAGTATGAAAGCTGAGTTGATCAGAGCAAGATGCGTAAACGCCTGAGGGAAGTTCCCGAGCATGTCGCCGGTAGGCCCTGTCTCTTCGGCGAATAGACCGAGCGGACTCGCATACCCGAGCATTCGCTCAAACAAGAATCGAGCATCTTCCAACCGACCCGACCTTGTGTACGATTCGGCAAGCCAGAAAGTGCACATCGTGAATGTGCCCTCTCTGCCTTCGAGTCCGTCGAGCGACTCTTCGGGATCGTAGCGATACACGAGCGAATCTCGGGTCAATGTCTCTTCGATTCGCTTCAAAGTCGAGCTCATCCGAGGATCACGTGGAGATAGCGCACCGATGTTCAGCAGCTGAAGCAGCGCAGCGTCCACGACGTTCGATCCATATGACTGCGTAAAGCTCTGTAGTTCTTCGTTCCAGCCTTTGTCCACGATCTCGCGGAAGATGTCGTCCCGAGCCGATATCCACATATCTCGATTCGCAGGGAATGATCGCTCGTCGGCAAGTTTCAGACCTTTGGCGAGTGCGTTCCATGCCATCAGCTTCGAATGAACGAACTGCTTTCGACCGCCTCGAACTTCCCAAATGCCTTCGTCTGGTTTCTGCCAATTACCCGCAACCCAATCGAGAATCTTCGACAGCGACATCCACATGTCGTACGAAATCGGCCAGCCGTGTCGGTTGTATATGTAGACCGATTCCATCAGCTCGCCGTAAATATCAAGCTGGAACTGGTCGTAAGCGCCATTTCCGATGCGCACCGGCTTCGAGTTTCGATATCCGCTTAGGTGATCGAGAGTTTTCTCTTCCAGTTGGTGTTCGCCGCGAATGCCGTACATGATCTGCAGTGGTGATTCGGAATTTCCGTTCGTTTCACGCGTGCGCCTTCCGAGCCAGCGCATGAATCCGCGTGCCTCATCGACGTAGCCCATTCGCATGAAGGCATCGATTGTTAGCGCGGCGTCGCGTATCCAGCAGTAGCGATAATCCCAGTTGCGTTCGCCACCGATTTCTTCAGGAAGCGATGCAGTTGGAGCCGCGATAATTGCGCCAGTAGGCGAGAACGTTAGGAGTTTCAGGACGAGGAGTGAGCGAATCACATCTTCTCGCCATCGACCCTGATACGTGCACTTGGATACCCAATCACGCCAGAAATCGACGGTTTCCCTGAACAAAACATCGGCATCATCGGCGGTCAGGTCGACCGGCATTTCACCGTTGCTATCGAACTGCTCAAGAACGAACGCTATCGATTCGCCATGATCGAGTTTGAAGTCGGCATATGCGGTGCCATCTTCGATAATGAATTCGCAGGGTGCTGTAAGTGAAATTCGCACGCCGTTATCGGATGTAAAAATTACGCCGCCATCAGTTTTTTCAACTTGGTGACCCGTGCTTGCAAACTCGAATGCTGGCTTGCACTCCATTCGCATATTCGTTTCGCCGAGCAACCCCTGCACGAGACGAACAATTTTTGATTCTTCGCAATCGATTTCTGGTTGCGTGTCGGTCCAGGGATCACTACCAAAACCATGGTCTTCATGAACTGGCATGAAGTCTGTCACCTGCGCAGCCGAATGATCGCTTCCGAACCGGGTGATAAGAACGTTCGTCTCGGGAAAGTAAATTTGGCGATTATCGACTGCATCCACAGCTGAAATCGAAAAATGGCCACCCTTCTCATCATCGAGAAGACTGTTGAATACAGCCGGAGAATCGAAGAACGGCAGGCACAACCAGTCGATCGACCCATCGTTACCGACGAGTGCCGCTGTGTGCATATTTCCGATCAGACCGTAGTCTTCAATTCTCTTATAAGTCATTGGTAATGAGAACCATTAGTCCCAAAATACAAGCGCTATTATCTCGATATGCAAAATCTGTCTCAACGAGTTTGATGGGGCAGATTAGAGTTGGCAACAGCAATCAAGCTCAGCGAGAGAAATGGCGTATTTGCGGCATTTGGATATTATTCATCAGCAGTACGGTATTGACCAGGTAGGAATACATATCTAGGCCCTAACCTCACTGAAGCAAGTAGAAGTCTCGGAATAATGACGCAAATCATCGAACTGTTGTCCAAGAAATTTATTCTTATTCCCATTTTGTCCGTTGTGGTGATCGCAGCGTTGGCCGTCGTGCTCAACGCTCCAAACGATGACGTATGGGTCGTTCACGACGATCAATACTCTCCACATCCCGACAGCATCTTCTACGTGGTCGAAAGAAAATCTCCGTTTGGAGAAAATGAAAAAAACGAGGATTCTCAGGGCTATCAGCGTATTTGTCTGCTGCTCGAATTCACCGAGCAAGGCGCAAACGGTAGTCAGCTATACGAAGCACACTCTATCGAAGACGCTGAGTGGAGGCGATGTCGTGATTACTCCGCCACTGACAAGCCGAAAATCGTGTCAGCTTCAATTCCATCCGAGCTTAGAGAAGAATTTGGACTCGATTAGCGCTGGCTAGCACTTCAAATAAATCGGTACTCAGAATCACTCGATCGACACGTGAATTAGGGAATCCTCATACGAAAACTCAAATCCATCCATAAGCTGCGCACCAACACATCGGGCGATTGATCACAGCTAAACGGGTGATTTGAACATGATTGACAAGCTTTCCACGATTTTCCACTGGAACGTTCGAATCGACAGCAAATAGTTGCACCCGTCGATCCTCAGGAATTCTGCATGGGAGGGCCGAGAAAAGTGTGTAACGGTTGAGACCAGCGAACACAATTCACGCTAGTTAGTAACAAAGTTCAGCAACATGCTCATGAAAAACAGCGGCGTTCCGTCAAACCCCAAGTTGATCACATTGTTACTACCACTCTTTGTAATCCTGCTCGCTACGATGTCATGTGCACCTCCCTCAATCGATAATTGGGTTCAACATGACAATACCGACGTCGATAATCCGACCATGCTCTACTATGTGCTCGAAGCTAAAGATAAGGACGGAAAATCCATAGGCAGCAGTTCAACCGATAGCACCGATGATTGCCGGCTTCTCCCGCTCGATAGATACGAAACGATGGATCCCCACGGTAATAATCACTACAAAGCTCGAACCGCAGATAAAACGATCTGGGACCGTTGCTGGGATTACTACAACACCGATAAACCACCTCTGGTAATCAATTCGATTCCGAAAGAATTTGCTGAGCAAATGAGTATCGAAATTCCTGAGTTCATCTTCGACTAGCAACTCGAAACCCGAACGTGAACTATCGGTGCTGTGGTACGCTCCAAATCGATCTGGGAACGTCGCCAGATAACAGTGTTGTCCGGAGTACCACATGGGTCGATTGATCCTCGTTTCGAACCGGCTGCCGGTCACAATTCAAGATGACACGAATGGTCAAAAGGTCAATCGCAGTTCAGGCGGTCTCGTGGCGGGACTCGACCCGCTTCATCTCAACGGCGACGGTATTTGGATCGGATATCCGGGAACCGCTCCTGACGACAACGCCAACAAGCTTTTGGCCGACATGCGGCTCGAACCGGTCGCAATTCCCGATTCCGAATACGCCGGGTACTACGAAGGTTTTTCGAACGGCGCTATCTGGCCGCTGTTCCATTATTTGTTAGAGCATTGCAACTTTTATCCCGCCGCGTTTGAAGATTACAAACGAGTCAACGAACGGTTCGCCGAGAAAATTCTCGAACACGCCAAAGACGACGATACGATCTGGATTCACGATTACCAGCTGATGCTCGTGCCGAGCATGCTTCGTGAAAAGCTGCCGGGCGCTCGAATCGGATTCTTCTTGCACATCCCGTTCCCGTCTTCGGAAGTATTCCGAGTGATGCCACAACGAGAAGAACTGCTGCGAGGTCTTCTTGGTGCCGATCTGATCGGCGTGCACACGTTCGAATACGCCGATAACCTCGCAAGATCTTTCAGGCGTGTTCTTGGTCACGAATCTCGTCAGGGCGTGGTGAATTTGTCGGGTCGGAAAGTTCGTATTGAGGCGCATCCGCTTGGAATCGATGTCGAAAGCCAGCGGAATGCTGCTTTCTCCGATGACGCAGAACAAATTCTCACTCGCTACAAGCGAAACATTGGCGATGCCCAAGTAATTCTTGGCGTCGATCGACTCGACTACACAAAAGGCCTCCCAAACAAGCTCGAAGCGTTCAAGGAATTACTCGACCGAGAGCCGCGGTGGCGAGAGGGCGCAGTGCTGATTCAAGTAGCGGTTCCTTCACGAGAGGCAATCGGAAGTTATCGCGACCAGAAGTCGGAAATTGAACGACTCGTTGGCGAGATAAATGGGCTCTACGGCAGAGCGGGTCACACTCCGATTCAGTACATATACGGTTCCGTATCTCCTGCCGAACTAGGGGCGTTATATCGACTCGCAGACGTAGCGCTTGTGTCGCCGATCAGAGACGGGCTGAATCTCGTTGCGAAGGAATATGTATCGATTCGAGATGACGGCGCCGGGGTGTTGGTTCTAAGCGAATTCGCGGGAGCAGCAACCGAACTAGGCGAGGCGCTTCGTATAAACCCGTGGGACGTTCGAGGGACCGCCGACCAGATTGAACGTGCGCTCGATATGGGATTCGGCGAACGCAACGAACGAATGGCACCTATGCACAAGCGGGTTGTCGAAAACGACGTTCATCTATGGGTGGGGCGTTTCATACGATCGCTGGGTACACCAAAAAACGAAATTTCAGCGACTCCACCGATGCTCGCTTCAAGCACTCTTGCTGAATCGCTCGCCAGCGCGTTCGCCAAGGCGGAAAATCCGCTAATCATGCTCGACTACGACGGCACTCTGCGAGAGTTCACTGTTCGACACGACGAGGCGAAACCAACTGAAGAAATATTGGATATTGTCTCTAGTTTGAGTTCGCTTCGTGACACCAGCGTGTACATCAATACGGGTCGTGATCGAAACACGATTGGTGATTGGTTCGAGGGTGTCGATGTTTCACTGATAGCCGAGCACGGGTCATGGACGAAGGAAAAGGGTCAACCGAGCTGGAAACGAGCCGGTGACGAGCCCGATCTTTCGTGGCAAGCCGAGGCTATGCCAATTCTGGAAGACTATAAATCTCGAACTCCTGGCGTTCAGATCGAGAAAAAATCGTCGGGACTTGTTTGGCACTATCGAGAAGCCGAAGCTGACATCGGCGAATTTCAAGCGCTCGATCTAACCACACATCTCGAAAACACTCTGGCAGGAGCACCAGTCGAGATTCTCACCGGCTCCAAAATTGTCGAAATAAGACAATACGGAATCGATAAAGGGCGCGCCTATAGTCACGTATCGTCTACCAGCGGTCCGTACGATTTTGTGCTGGCAATCGGCGATGATCGTACCGACGAAGACCTGTTCGCTGCCGTTGGTGAAGACGGATACACGGTCCACGTGGGTCCCGGCGGGTCGATCGCCGCTTCGTCGCTCCACTCACCCGGATCAGTCCGACGTTTCCTAGCACTACTAGTCAAAGCGAGGTCTTAACCACACCGAGACGCTCAAGTTATTTCCATCTACAATCTGCTGCACTTGAGCTAATCCCCAGTGCCAAGCTACAAAAGAACTAAGCACCAAATCGTCCCCCTTCCGGATGGAAGGGGCTAGGGGTAGGAGAATCACGAGCCGAGTCATCCGATGACGAACGCGAGTAACGCACACCATGAAAATCACCGATATCAAAACCCACGTTGTTATGCCTATTCCGGGTCTCGCATGGCTCTTTGTCGAGGTTGAAACCGACGAAGGCGTGTCGGGTCTTGGCGAATGCACCGATTACGCCGTAAACAGCCACTTAGTCCGCGGAATCGAAGCTATCAAGCCGCTTGTTGTTGGTTCCGATCCCAAGAACATCGAAGAAATCTGGCAGCGCATCTTCCACGTGAACTCCGACCTCAACGGTCGTGGTTATATTTCGCACTTAATCAGCGCAATCGATATCGCACTTTGGGACATCAAGGGCAAAGTTCTCGGAGTTCCTATTTACGATCTGCTCGGTGGTGCCGTTCGTGAAAGCGTTCCGCTCTACACGCACGTTCGTGACATCAGCGCCGGTCAGGGCATCGAAGTGATGCAAGAAGAGGCCCGCCTCACGATGGCAGCTGGATACAAAGCGATCAAAACCGATCCATTCCCAAATCGTCGAACCATGGGCGAAACGTTCTACGGCGCAAACATGGTCGAACGTATGGATCCAAAAGGAATTGCAGAGGCCGTCGAATGGATGGAAGCGCTACGAGAAACCGTCGGTCCCGAGTACGAAATTCTCGTAGATGCCCATGCTCGAATGGATGTAGCTTCGGCTATCAAGGCAGCCAACGCCATCGAACATATCGACCTCGTTTGGTTTGAAGAGCCAACTCACGTTGAAAACCACAACGCCCTTCGCCAGATTCGCGAAAACACGAACGTTCCACTATGCGTCGGCGAACGACACTTCACTCGCTGGGACTACGATGAAATCCTTCGTGATCGGTTAGTAGACTTCATCATGCCCGACATTGCGTGGTGCGGCGGAATTAGTGAAATTCGTCGTATAGCCTCGATGGCTGAGATTCAGTACATCAATGTCAGCCCGCACGATGCGCTCGGACCCGTAGCTATCGCCGCATCGTTTCAGGCTTCGATTGCAATTCCAAACCTCTATCGAGAAGAGTGCCTGCATACGTGGTTTGAGACCTTCGAGAAGATCATCACACCCATGTTCGATGTGCGTGACGGTTCGATATTCCCGAACGGTCGTCCCGGGCTTGGTATCGAACTAATTCCAGAGGCAATGGAAGAGTTCGCCATCGATGTCGACTCGCCCGAAGCGCAGCCCGGCTGGTGGAACAACGCCAACAAAGCCACCGGAGCTTGGGCAACCGCTGACAACGAGTGACATGGCACGTTTTCTGCGAGTTTGAGTGTACTTAGGCTGAATAGACACGCCCGTTCCGCTGAATAATTTACGCTCGACTAGGAACGCCGAACGCCGCCAAAATACGCCCCGCGCCCAGCAATCAACTTCCCGAGGCCGCCGAGGGATCTGGGGCGGTGTCGCGCCTAAAGCCAAAATCGACAAACTCAGCCACTTCCACATTCACTGCCATCACACCCACGCGCCTTCTCTCACGACGATTTCACATCGTCTGGTGCCCACTGGACATAAACTTCCGAACAGTTTTAGTCTCGCGCTGAGCGATTTGATTCGATTCAGTGCGCAAATAAGCGATCGGAGAATGATGTGGTTGATCAGAAACAGAAAAAGTTCTTACTTTCCGAAAATGACATTCCGAAGCAGTGGTACAACATCAGTCCCGACTTGCCAACGCCGTTGTCGCCACCGCTTCATCCGGGAACCCTAGAACCAGCCGGTCCTGCCGATCTCGCACCGCTATTTCCTAACGAGCTAATCATGCAGGAAGTAAGCCAAGATCGTTGGATCGATATTCCAGACCCTGTCCGTGACATGTACCGAATGTGGCGTCCTACCCCGCTAATTCGGGCAACCGGACTCGAAAAAGCCCTCGGCACTCCCGCCAAAATTTTCTTTAAATACGAAGGTGTCAGCCCTGTAGGAAGTCACAAGCCCAACACTGCAGTTGCGCAGGCGTACTACAACAAGATCGAAGGCACGAAGCGAATCGTCACCGAAACAGGAGCCGGACAATGGGGCAGTGCGCTGTCATACGCCTGCCAGCAGTTCGGACTCGATGCCAAGGTCTACATGGTGAAGGCAAGTTACGATCAGAAGCCTTATCGCAAATCAATGATGCAGACTTGGGGCGGAACGGTTACCCCAAGCCCAAGTAACGAAACCGAAGCTGGTCGAAGCATTTTGGCTGAAGACCCGAATTCACCGGGATCACTCGGAATTGCAATATCAGAAGCCGTCGAAATAGCTGCGCAGAACGACGATACAAAATACTCTCTCGGCTCTGTTTTGAATCACGTTCTGATGCACCAGACCGTGATCGGACAAGAAGCGATTCTTCAGATGGAAATGGCAGACGCTTACCCCGACATCGTGATCGGTTGTGCTGGCGGAGGATCAAACCTCGCCGGAATTTCGTTCCCGTTCATCGCCGACAAACTGTCTGGCAAGACGAACACAAGGTTCATCGCTGTCGAACCGGAAGCTTCGCCTTCACTAACGAAGGGTGAGTTCGCTTACGACTTTGGTGACGCTATCGGAACAACTCCTTTGTTCAAGATGCACACGCTGGGTCATACGTTCGTTCCGAACCCGATTCACGCCGGGGGCCTTCGATACCACGGCATGGCTCCACTGGTTAGCGCTCTGTTCGACGCAGGGGTGTACGAGGCGAGGGCGTATCACCAGAACGCCTGCTTCGAGGCAGCTGTTCTGTTTGCAAGCACAGAGGGCATCATTCCTGCCCCGGAGCCAACTCACGCCATAAAGGCAGCAATCGACGAGGCTCTGATAGCCAAAGAGACCGGCGAAGAGAAGAACATCTTGTTCCACCTCTGTGGTCACGGTCATTTGGATCTATCGGCGTACGACAACTACTTCTCAGGCGACATGGTCGACTACGCACTACCTTCCGAAGCAATCGCCGAAGCGATGAAGAGCGTTCCACAGATCGGAAAATAGCCAGCTAGCTGGACTAAATACTTGAAATAAAAAGGGATCGACGATTGTCGATCCCTTTTTTCATTGGACTTACCAGCCCACTGCAACCAATGTCATGCTGAATTCATTTTCAGTATCAAACGCTGACACGCCGACTATTGAGAGCCTCACCGAAAGAAAATCACACGAGTCTACTGATACAGTGGCGTGCTGCGAATCGTTCACAAACTATCGAGAGCTGAATCACTTGTCGTACACCCACATCTTTGCCGGAAACTCATTTGACCGAGGCGACCACGAGCGCCGGGACGAAGAGCTACTGAAGAAGATGATTCGGCAAGACAACACAAAGCTACTGCCGTTCCACAAACTGCAACCCTTAGTACGACGAAGCCCCGAGGCTGAACTCGCTTGGATAGGTCATGACTTTCTCGACGGACTTCCAGAAGAAGCTGGCGGGCCTAAATTTCTAGGATTCGATGCTGATCGAAATCCGCACTTCGCAGTCGATATATCAGCGGTCGAAGATCCTTCGGGGATAGCATCTCTGGCCTCAGATGCTTCGTTCGAAGACGGCAGAGCCGCGGCAACGGATATTCCGCAGGATCAATCGGGAATTCTCGCTCAAGCTAGGTCAAATCTGAACTGGCATTCGCAGCACCGGTTCTGCTCGGTCTGCGGAAACGAATCGCAGAGTTTTCGGGGCGGACTTATGCGTCAATGTCCAAAATGCAGTTCGCAGCACTTCCCTCGAACCGATCCTGTCGCGATCATGCTCGTCTACAAAGGCGATAAGTGCGTGCTGGGCCAAACTCTTGCACGTCAGAACTCAACGTTCTACTCGTGCCTCGCGGGATTCATGGACCAAGGCGAAGCAATCGAAGAGGGTGTTCGCCGAGAGGTGATGGAAGAAGCGGGTCTCAAAGTAGGCAACGTTACTTACCACTCATCACAGCCCTGGCCGTTCCCATCGTCATTGATGATCGGCTGCCACGCCGAAGCTATTTCCGATGAGATCGTTGCTGATCCGGGCGAAATGGCCGCCGTTCGCTGGTTCACCAAGGACGAAGTTAAACTCGCACTCGAAGACAAGCTCGAAGGCGTGAACATACCCGGACCAATCGCCATCGCCCATCACCTGATCAAGGCGTGGGCGTACGACACCGCTAATATTTAGATGGAAATTCGATTCGCGATTTCAGGTGAAGAAGCTCGGGTTGTCGAGATGATCAACGATCTGATTATCGAACTTGGTGGTTCGCCTTTGCCGGTGAACGAAGCCGCCGAAACCACGAGGTTATTCATCGACGGTGATCTTCAAGGCACTGTGATCGTCGCTGAAAACGACAACGAACTGGTCGGAGTTTGCACGCTGACATACCAGCCTTCGATTCGAACGTTGGGCAACTACGCAATCATTCAAGAAATGTACGTAACGCCTGAATTTAGAAGTGCGAAGCTCGGCGCTCAACTGATCGATAGCGCAAAAACTATCGCAGCCGACGTTGGGTTTCCGATGGTGGAACTAAGCACACCTCCAAACGGCGAGCGAGCTGAAAATTTCTACAGGAATGTCGGCTTCACACAGGTCGGCGTTCGAATGCGCCACAAGTTCGAGTAGTCTCCGCCTGAAGAAAACGAGGCAATGCCTCACTCGATGAATTCGAGCCAAGTGCCTTCGGGGTCAGATTCGCATTGCCAGCCCGAGTTCCGCGAACCACTAGGTGAAGCCCTCAATACGAGTCCAACCGAGATCAAACCACCAGTCGCTGATGATCGCGATCCGAGTCCTTAGTGTGAAACACAGTGTGCAGCAGTCACGCCACACAATGAACTACTCGGAAATTGATGCTCTAATTATGAACAAGCGACACCTGATACTCATTCTCGCCATTCTCCCAGCACTCATCGCCAGCATGGCATGTGGCGATGGCGACCTCGACGCACCCTCCCTTTCGGCTAAATCCACCGCTCAGGCTCAGTTTGAACTCCAGACGGCAACCGAAACAGCAGTAGCCAAACAAACAAAAAGCGATTCTCCGGTTGTGATCAGCCGCTCAAGTAGTTCGGCTAGCGAGATCGTTGTTACTGACTCGGCAGCAAAAACTATCGATTCCGCAGCTTCTACACCGCAACCGACTGCAACATCTGTACCGCAGCCAACCGCAACTTCGGCCCCACAGTCCACGGCAACACCTGTACCCACTGCAACTCCAGAGCCCACTGAGGTTCCAGTAGTCGATCACGGTCCATGGAATACCGCACTAGAAGCTATCGAGATTGCATCTAAAACCCAATCTGGAATTATCAGGATTGTCGATGGGCACACTTCAAGTCGTGCCGGGCAAATCGAAGAAGGTGACGAGGCAAGCGACGTTCCAAGTCCCGGTGCAGGCTACGGCACGTATTGGACAGTGATATCCACTGGAACCGAAAACGGTAGCGATGCGACTTTCTGCAGCGTGAAAGGCTCCGAAGTTGATTGCTTCGAACAGGACTACGATCCCGGTGCTGGAAATGTTGTCGGTGTGACCATCGACAGTACAAAAGCCTTCGACGTCTGGGTAGGCAATGCCGATTGGGACGATCTGATGGGCGATGAGAACCTCAACATCTTGTCTGTTCTGGAACCCGGTAACGGGGAGTTCGATCCTTCGCACAAATTCTGGACGACGATCGTGAGCGCTAGCAGTCGAACATCGGGGGTTGGTGGAGGCACTTTCTACTGGAATCTAACAACCGGCGAAATGTCGAACACTACTTGGTCGTACTAATCGACGCTCGCCTCACCGTTACTACTCGATGAATTCGAGCCAGTTGCCTTCGGGGTCACGTGCGTAGACGATTCCGTGCCTGCTTCCATCGTCGTTTATACGAATGATCGGATCGGTCACGAACTCGATTCCCTTTGCCGATAGATCATCGTGCGTCTTCTCGATATCGACTACGTTGAAGCAGATGTGATTCGTGCCTACTCGAGTCATATCGTCGTCACGCCCAACCGATTCAGGCTCGTGATACTTCACAAGCTCGATTCGGTGACCATCAGCGAATCCGACGAATACGAGTGTCCGACGTGAACCCGGAATGCCAGTGTGGTTGCCTTCAGGCGGCGCGTTCGAATCACCCCGGCTGTGCTCGGTCAAACCCAGATCATTGCAGTAGAAATCGACCATCAGATCGAGATTATTTACGACGATGCCGGTGTGATTGAATCCTGATACCAATTTCTTTTCCTGTCCGATCTTGAGTACAAGTTGAACCAGCGTTTAGTCGTTTCCACCCGGCAGTACGTCCTTGAATAGACGAAGCAAGTTGCCGCCAGCGATCTTTTCGATCTCGGCTGCTGTGAATCCAGCGCCCACCAACGGATCCCACAAGTTGGTCAGTTCGCTTGAATCTTCAAGCCCTTTCGCCCAAGTGAGGTCTTCCTGACCCGTATTACGCAAATACGGCACATCACGCAACGGATCGCCAAGTAACCAGTCAGGGCCAAGCCCTACGACATCGATTCCGCCTACATCTGCGACATAGCGAATCTGCTTCACAACATCGCCTATCTCCGCTTGAACGCCGTTTACTCCAAGTACAAGACGTGAGCAGAAATGAACGCCGATAACGCCGCCGTTTTCGGCCATCGCTTTGATCTGGTCGTCGAACAGGTTTTGTGGCTTATCGGCGATAGATCGTCCACCCGAGTGTGAGTTCAATATCGGCTTCGACGTAGCTTCAAGAGCATCGAGAATAGTTTGGGGCGCCGAGTGCGAAACGTCGACGATCATGCCCTTTTCGTTCATGTTTTCGATAGTAGTTCGACCGAAATCAGTAAGTCCGGGCTGAGCAGGTTCGTTTTCTTGATCCTGTGAAGCTCCCAAATTGTTCGGCATCGCCCAATTGAACTGAACGTGCCTTAAACCAAGACCGAACCAAGCATCGAGTAGATCGGGATCGGAACCGAGTATTTTTCCGCCTTCGTTGCCCGCAATTACTGCCAACTGACCCATATGACCAGCGGTTTCGATGTCACGAAACTCCCTGACAACACGGGTTTTGTTCTCAGGATCGCTCGCAACGGCGTGCAAGTTAGTTAGCGCGCCGAGACCACGATCCCTAAAGCCTTCATAGCTGTCGTAGGCATGGTCGTACTCTTCTTTAGTCGGAGCATCGATCCACGAGTCGATCGTTAGGTGAACGATCTTGCCGCTCACTCCACCGTCAAGATCGCGTTGGAAATCTTCAGCACGCTGCATGTGGTCGTGTGCGAGAAACACCGGAAAGTCGGGCAAAAATTTACTCCTCAAGATCCAAAAGACTTACAAGACCGTTGTGCCAGTCGTAGCCGTGGGGTCGACGTTCGGCGTTTATCGCCGGGTTAGACCAGTAGTACAGCACAATCGCACGATTTGGCGAGTTGAACTCTTCCAACGTGTTTCCGAAATAATCGGTGAGCCGACCCAAGTATTGGCCAGCCTCTACCACATCGCCTTCTTTGATCGCAGGATGCCAAATACCTGAAATTTCAGAGTTGATCTGTGAACGCTTACCCTTCAGCAGCTTCTGGCGGGGTCGAGCCGAATCTCCTGGCAACATTTTCATAGTTTGCAGGGCGGCAATGTAGCCATCGAAATGAGTCGCTGTGTCTTGCTCGGTCGGCACACCGTTTTTGCCGCATTCGACCCAAATGTTGGCGATCCCAGCGTTCAATAATGCTACGCAGAACGGCGGTATCGACTCTAGGTCGTACCGGGGCTCTACGTACTCAACATCGAACCCGCGAGCTAGCTCAAGCGATTGGCTGCTCAGCTCGTTTGCACCCCGCATTGGAACGGGAACCCACGACATAAGCGACTGCGCCATTTCGCCAGCATGGGAATCGATCAGGTAGTCGGAATCTTTTACGATCTCGAACAGTGTGTCGATCAACATATCGCTGTACGTTCCCTCAGGGCTTCCCGGCCTGATGAAGTGAACTTCCTTCTGGTCGACCGGGTTTAGCTGCATGTTGCGTTCCATAAACGCCCGAGTCGAGATCACCGGGATCACCAACAAAGTTCCCACTAACTCTTCTGATTTCACTTCAGAAATGAGTTTTTGAGCAGCAAGAATCCCAGAATATTCACCAGCGTGCATGCCCGACATCACCGTCATCTGCGGGCCGGGTCTTGCACCCTGAATACGGGCGACTGGTATCTCGATCGATTCACCAGAAGAGTGCGTGCGGGTGACTATTAGTTCTTCGAGTCCGGGTTCGTTCGACCACGACCATGCGAGCTGTTCAATATCGACTGTTCTTGATTCCATTGCTTGAGATTCCGTCATCATTCACGTGCCATGCTGTGTGCATTGCTAAACTGTCGCCGCCGCTAGCATATGTCGTTCAACGAACGAACGCATACGTGCGACCTGCAATCGTCGCTGAATTCAGTGTGGGGTCACCCACAGATTCACTCACAGAATCAACCGAAAATTACGAGGAACAAAGTTGAAGATCAAGTCCGTAAAAGCCGTACGCGTAAAACTGCGTCAGCCTGCTACGAGCACAGCCGCACGACGCGACTCGTGGAACAAATCTGCCAAGCGGGCGATGCCGATCAATATGTACTCGGAATTTTCTGGCTTGCCGGGAGGAATGCCCGGAGGCGGGCTCGAATCCGTGTGGGTACAGGTAACTGCCGAAGACGGAACGTGGGGACTCGGTCAAGCCGCATTCGGCGAACCAGTAGCGGCGTTTGTGAACAATGTAATTGCGCCCGTTCTTGAAGGTCGTGACTGCTTTGCGATCGAGCACCTGAACGACATGATTCTTCGCATTTCGCAACGATTTGGCACTTCGGGAACAGCTTCTACGGCGATGGGCGGAGTTGATCTCGCTCTATGGGATTTGAAAGGCAAGATTTACGGCATTCCGGTGTATTCGCTATTAGGCGGGCCAGTTCGGGATTCGATCACTACCTATGCCACGGGAGACGATCTCGATTGGTCGCAAGAACTCGGGTTCACCAAGTTCAAGATCACCAATCCTTCGCACTATTCAGAAGGCGATGCAGGGATCAAAGCAGTTGTAGCGCACGTTGCGCAGGCACGTGAACAAGTTGGTATCGAGCACGATCTGATGATTAATCCGGTGATGTCGTACAACGTCGAGTTCGCACTGCGGCTACTCGAACAACTTCGACCGTACAACCTACGCTGGTTCGAAGAGCCGTTAGTGCCTACCGACACCACCGGACTCGCCCATCTACGTCGTTCAGCCCCATGGGTGGCAATCGCAACAGGCGAGGACCATCACGGTCGTCATGCGTTCTTGGATCTAGTCGAAAAACGAGCGGTAGACATTCTCCAACCCGACTTAACGTGGGGTGTCGGCATGACCGAGGCAATGAAAGTGCACACCATCGGCGAGATGGCAGGCATGGCGACGATTCCGCACGGCGGAGCGAATAATCCCTTTGGGCAGCACTTCGCAATGGCAGCAATCGAATCACCGATGGCCGAGTACTGGCTGGGCACCGATCCGGGTGTTCCACTCGAAGAAACCGTCCGCATTCCGGGAACTGCAGTGCCTGTGAACGGCAAAGTCACCCCTTCTAGCGAACCGGGCTTTGGCATGGAGTTTGAACCTAGTGATATTAGTGACTGGGAAGACGGAGGGTCGAACTAGCATGAAAATCAAAAGCGTTCGATGTGTGCAGATCAACAAGCCAGCACCACCGGTTCGACCCAATATCAAACCCGGTTGGAACACCCACTCGATTCGTTCTCAGCCGATAGCTCGCTACTCCGAGTACACACGTGTCGATGGCAACAAGCCGGGGCAGTCTGGAAAAGCGTGGGTTCAGATCACCGCTGAAGACGGCACTTTCGGTCTAGGATCGTTCGCTCACGGAGCGATGGGCGCATCGGTGGTCGATTTCTTGATAGCACCCCTTATCGAAGGCAAGGACGCTCTTGCCACTGAGCTAATTAACGATCAAATCTGGCGAATGAACGAGGGATTCCAAGGCGGAATCGCAACTGCGGCTCAAAGCGGAGTCGATCTCGCACTTTGGGATCTCAAAGGCAAGCTGTTGGATCGACCCGTTTACGAACTAATCGGAGGGCCTTCTCACGATCACGTCGAGCTTTACGCAACCGGAGACGATATCGAGTGGATGCGAGAACTCGGATTCGAGCGGTTCAAAATTAGTAATCCGTTCTTTTACGAAGAGGGTTCAGAAGGTCTCGCTAATTTAGAACGTCACGTTGCTAGTCAGAGGAAAATCGCGGGCGACGACGCTGAATTAACGTTCAATCCAGTGATGTCATACAACGCCGATCTTGCTTTACGAGTAGCCGAACGGCTGCGTCCGTACAACCTCCGGTGGTTCGAGGAACCTCTGCCGCCATGGGACCTCGAAGGGCACAAAGAACTGAAACGTGCGATGACGTGGACCGCTCTTGCAACCGGCGAGCATCATTACGGTCGTAAGCAGTTTCAGCAGCTAATCGCAGCACGCTCTGTCGATATCGTTCAGCCTGATATCGAATGGGCGGGCGGACTTTCGGAAATTCTGAAGATTTACACATACGCCGAAGCAGCAGGAATAGAAACGATCACCCATATGGGCGCAAATACGGCGTGGGGCCAGCATTTCGCCTACGCAATGCCAGAAACCACACTCGCCGAGTGGTTCATGGATACCGATATTGGACAACCGTTAGCCGACAAACTAATGCCCGGTGTTCCGGCAGCGGTCGATGGCAAAGTAGTTCCTTCAAACGCACCCGGATTCGGACTCGAAATTCCAGAAGACTGGATCGTTCCGTGGGATTACGCAGGTCAAAAGCGAGCGGTATACGACGCGGGGTAGATTCGAACAAATATAAGTGCGCAAGGAAAGATTCGTCCCCTTGCATCATGCCCAAACTGCACTAAACTCCCGGCAGTCCGAAGATCAACAGCCAGCAATAAATCCCCCTTCCGGATGGAAGGGGTTAGGGGTAGGAGAATTGCGACGCGGAGCCGAGTCATTCGATGACGACCGTGACTAACGAGATTGTCGATAGCGACCATGTCGTCAGACGACGCCAGGAGCAAATATAACGCCATGAAAATAACAGCCATAGAAACTTTCGTAGTCGATGCCGGATGGCGACCATGGCAATACGTTGCTGTTCGCACTGATGAAGGAATTACCGGATACGGCGAAATGTCGGACGGACGTAACCCGTACGGAATCGTTGGGGCAGTAACCGACTTCTTCCCAATTCTCAAAGGGCAAGATCCACTAGCGGTCGAGAAACGCTACTGGGACATGTACCGACTCGCCCGACAATCGACAGGCGGTATCGCTGCAAAGGCAATCGCCGGAATCGAACTAGCGCTGTGGGACATCAAGGGCAAATCGCTCGGCGTTCCGGTGTACTCGCTGTTTGGCGGCCCGACACGACAGAGCCAGCAGGTCTACTGGTCGCACTGCGGCAGTTCACGCGTGCGACAATACGAACTTATCGGCGTTCCTCCGATGGATTCGTTCGAGGCAGTCGCTGAGCTCGGTGCGGAAGTACGCGAAAAGGGATTTAAAGCCCTCAAGACCAACATCAACTACCCGGGAACTCCTGCTCACGGTTACGACGGCGGGTTTGGAACGGGTGCGACCGACCAGAACGTTACGTGGCAGACTCTCGACCACATCGAAAAGTACATCGGGGCGTTCGAAGACGGCACGAGGGGCGAGGTTCAGATTGCTATCGACCTCAACTTCCACTTCAAGCCACTCGCAGCACGCCAGATTTGTCAGGTGATGGAGCAGTTCAACACCATGTGGGTCGAGGTCGATATGTATGAGCCAGAAGGACTCGCCGAGGTGAAGGCTGGAACAACGGTTCCGATCACTTCTGGCGAAAACCTGTTCGGCATTCGTGAATATCGCCCGTACTTCGACAATCGCTCGATGGACAACGTGATGATCGACGTGCCTTGGAACGGTTTCGCCCGTTCTCGAGATATAGCCATGCTCGCTGAAAGCTACGAGCTGAACATCGCTCCGCACAACTACTACTCGCACCTTTCGACGATGCATTCGCTCAACCTGTGCGCAACCGTGCCGAACGTGCGAATCATGGAAGCTGATATCGACGATGTGCCGTGGAAGGACGAAATCACCGGTGGTGCTCTCGACTACACCGGCGGTGAACTACAAATCCCAACCAAGCCCGGCTGGGGCGTAGACCTAGACGAAGACGTAGCAAGAGCTCACGTTTGGGAACCGGGGAGAGGGCCCGGGTTTTAGATGACCATGAACATCATCGACGCACATCCGCACATCTACTCTGACGATCGTGCGAAGTACCCGACCATCGACGATCCGTGGAATCCGGGCGAACCGGCTACTGCCGAGGATCTGAAGACGAGAATGGACGAAGCGGGCGTTTCGAAGGCCGTGTTCATTCAGACCAGCACGTTTTACGGTCACGACAATCGCTACATTATGGATTCCACCCGCCAGCACTCAGAATGGGCGACCGGTGTCGTAACGCTTAGTCCTGACGATCCTCAACACGTTGAGGTGCTCCAAGACGCGGTAACGAACTACTCGGTACGCGGACTAAGAGGCACATCCGACCAAAACGGCGAAATCAGTTCGCCCAACGTTAGGCGACTTTGGACGAAAGCCCGCGATCTTGGAATCACGGTCAATTGCATGGTCATGGACGATCTTGAACGCCTATATGAAATCGAACTCATGGCGCGTCAGCTAGACGACCTGAACATCGTCATCGATCACTGTTTCATGCTCAACACGATCAGAAAAACAGAAGAAACCCTTCTCGCCCTCGAACGATTATCCAAACTGCCGAACGTCAATGCCAAACTCACAAGCGGCACGCACGGCTCGGCACGGGTGTTCCCGCACGAAGATATGCATGCGCCTCTCAAGCGTGTAATCGAAGCGTTCACGCCACAACGATGCGTGTGGGGATCGAACTTCCCGAATGCCCTGTGGTCGAAAGGCACCACATACGCCCAGAATCTGAGCCTGTTCACCGACGAAATAGGACTTTCGCAATCTGATCAAGAAGCG
The DNA here is from genome assembly GCA_018649665.1 of Chloroflexota bacterium. GTDB lineage: Bacteria > Chloroflexota > Dehalococcoidia > Lucifugimonadales > Lucifugimonadaceae > Lucifugimonas. The sequence goes on from JABIHL010000098.1 coordinate 38,068, forward strand.
ATTCTAGGCACAACTGCCGAGCGTCTCTGGTTCACGTAAGCGCAATCCGGCATTACCACGCGCCAATCGCACCACGTAGAATTTAGTGCCATATGACCACCACCAAACCGCGCCAGCGCCCACCAATCAAACGCCCTCTTGCTATCCACGTGATGGCAAAGCCGAGTGGCGCTATCTGCAACATCGATTGCACATACTGCTTCTATCTCGAAAAAGAGAAGCTGTACCCGGAAAAGGCGCGCGGTTCGTGGAAGATGGGCGATGAAGAGCTTGAGGAATACGTAAAGCAGTACATCGAAGCCAACGACATTCCTCTGGTGAACTTCGCCTGGCAGGGCGGCGAGCCGACTCTACTGGGAATCGATTTCTACAAGAAAGCGATCGCACTTCAGAAGCAGTACGCCGGCAAAAAACAGATCACAAACGCTTTCCAGACGAACGCCATTCTCCTCGACGATGAATGGGGAGAGTTCTTAGCTGAGAATAAGTTCCTCGTCGGCGTTTCGATCGACGGTCCTGAAGACATCCATAATCGCTATCGAATGACACAGGGCGGCGAGCCAACCTGGCACAAGGTGATGGCTGGCATCGCAGTGCTGAAGAAGTACAAGGTCGAGTTCAACACTCTGACCGTTCTTCACAAGCACAACGCCGATCACCCGAAAGAGCTGTACGAGTTCCTAACCCGAGAAGTCGGTAGCCACTTCTTGCAGTTCATTCCGATCGTCGAACGCGTAGCCGACAAGCTTCCCGCCCATTTTTTGCAACTGGTTGGACCCGAGTTCCGAGACGGAGCGACCGTTACTGAATGGTCGGTAGGATCAGAGCAATACGGCAATTTCCTGAACGGAATTTTCGATCAGTGGGTGCGAAAAGACATCGGTCAGTACTTCGTTCAGATCTTCGATACAGCGCTTGCCAGTTGGATGGGCCAAAACCCCGGGCTGTGCATCTTCGCCGAGACTTGCGGCGACGCGATGATTATCGAGCACAACGGTGACGTGTATTCGTGCGACCACTACGTGTACCCCGAATTTAACCTCGGCAACGTTAAAGAAAAATCGATTCGCGTGATGGCCGAAAGCCCCGAACAGCGGAAATTTGGTACCGATAAGCGAGATACGCTTCCCGAATTCTGCCGATCTTGCGAATTCAAATTCGCCTGTAACGGCGGCTGCCCGAAGCAGCGGTTTACCAAAACGCCCGATGGCGAAGATGGTCTGAACTATCTTTGCGCCGGATACAAAAAATACTTCGCTCACACCGAGCCTTACATGAAGGCGATGGTCGGTGAACTACGAAGCGGACGACCTGCTGCCAACATCATGGCGAAAGCGGGAGCTATTCCCGCGATGTCGTCCGACCCCTACGCCGGAGTCGGCCGCAACGACAACTGCCCCTGCGACTCAGGCAAGAAGTTCAAAAAGTGCCACGGGGCTGCGAAGTAGCCGCCAGTTCCTCGTCCCGACCCTGCCGGAGGGACCTCGCGCACTTTCGACTCTAACAAAGACCAACCGAACCAATCGTTGGCTGTTGTATGTTGAACCAGCCCATCCGACTCAGATCCCTCCGCTCCGCTATCGCTGCGGTCGGGACGAGGGTGAGTTGATCGCCGACGGTCAGTATCGTTCGCAAAAATACGAACTCCATAACCCCCTCCCCCCAAACCCGCCTCGCGGGTTAGAATTCCACGGGTTAATTCAACGTGCCCGTCTATTACTCATTCTTTATGGGGAGCAACTCCAGTGGAACTCAGGACCAACCGCGCCAAGCAGAAGCTAGCTAACGGCGAAGTAGTAACTATCGTCAGCGGAATCACTCATCCGGACGACATCGACGCTGTTGGCCCTCTTGGATTCGACGGAATCTGGCTCGAAGGCGAACACGGTTCCACCGAAGCCAGCGAACTCGGAAACCTCACACGAGCGTGTGATCTCTGGGGCATTACATCGGTCGCTCGAATCAACCTGAACGAGCAGGGACTCATCTACCGAACGCTCGACCGTGGAGCACAGGCAATCGTTGTTCCACACGTGAACAACGCGGCAGAAGCGCAAAATGTTGTCGATGGCGGCAAGTTCACCCCGCTCGGTAAGCGTGGCATGTTCACCAGCCGACAGGGCTACGACGTAGAGAACTACCTCCACAAAGCCAACGACGAAACAATGCTGATCGTTCTGATAGAAGACATTGTTGCGTGGGAGAACCTCGACGAGATCATCGCTGTCGACGGCATCGACGTATTCTTCGTCGCTCCATCCGATTTCGCTGCTTCGATGGGTCACATGGGCGATTTGAATCATCCTGATGTGGTCGAGAAAATCACCGACGCTCTTACTCGTATCGTTGCTGCTGGCAAGCACGCTGGTGCACTTGCAACAAACGAAAACGTTGCTGCTTACGTAGAACTGGGTGTTAGGTTCTTCATGACTGGAGCCGGACCTTGGATCGGAAACGGATTCAACGAGTTCGTAGCCAACGCAAACTCTGGAAAAAAGTAGACAATTAGTCGTTAGTCTTTTGCGATCATGATCGTAGCGGCAAACGAAATTTCAAAACTTAGAAGCGAGATTGTTCGAATTGAAAAGCGTGATGTCTAAAAGAATATTGGTTTTGGCGGGAATGCTCGCACTGATCGTGCTAACCGCATGTCAGGCAGCCGGCAAGAACCCAGAAGTTATCGATATTCCAGTGATTTCGGCTACTGCCGATCTTTCACTGTGCCAGAACGAGTTCTACCCGCAGGGGTCGCCAGTTTTTGGCGACGTTACCAGCGATCAGCTCCGTGGCGATGTCGATGGCATCAAGATTTTCGATCTAGTCGTCGGTGAAGGCGATTCGCCAACTATCGAAGACTTGGTAACAGTCAGATACACCGGCTGGCTCGATGGCGGCTGCGTATTCGATTCAACCTACTCTCGTGGCGAAGATGCCGAACTTCTTTTGGTCGCCCTGATACCGGGATGGCGTCAGGCGATGCTCACGATGAAGCCCGGTGGATCACGTCGAGTAGAAATTCCGCCATCACTCGGATATCGAGAGCTTGGCTCGCCGCCGGTTATTCCTGGCAACGCTACTCTCACTTTTGAAATCGAACTTGTTACCGTTTTGACGCCTATACAGGCAATCGCAACTGCAACGGCGATCGCCGCCAATGCAACCCCAACACCTGTTCCGACAGCAACGCCCGAAGGAGGGCCAATAGTGTCTTGTGACAACCCCGGTTACCCGGAATCCGCACCTCAGTACGGCGATGTAACTGAAGATCAGTACTCAGATGAGCCATCTGGCATTCGTGTATTCGACTTGAAGGTCGGCGACGGCGCTGCTGTCGACCCTGCCAACACGGTCGACGTGCACTACACCGGCTGGCTTGTAGCTGACGGATGCGTATTCGACTCTTCGTACACACGTGGTGCGTCGGTTTCGTTCCCGGTTGGCGGCGTAATTCCTGGATTCCGTGACGCTATTCTCGGCATGAACGTTGGCGGACAGCGACGTGTTTACATTCCAGCAGATCAGGGCTACGGCGCTCAGGGTGCTGGCGGAGCAATTCCACCAAACGCCGATCTCGTATTCGACATCGTCCTCGACAGCGTTAGATAACGGCTTAGGTGCCATTGGCACGCTTTCTTCCGTGAGGAAGTGGCTGGCTGATTCACTCGTCGGTTCAGCTGAGAACGCTGGATAGATAGTTTGAAATATAAAAAGCCCTCTACCAATTGGTGGAGGGCTTTTTTTGTTATGGCTTCGTATTGAAACCTGATGCCGGTGCTCAGATCATCAATAACAATCATTGCGGCGATTCGATCAAGCGGTAGAGAATGTCCCCAATTCGTACTGCCATAACGCCCCTCCACAGAAATCCAACCAGCTTGCAATCTGAAATAATCCCAACATGGACATCACATCCAAACTAGTTAAGAGCCTTATTGTCGAGCAATTCCCACAGTGGTCAGATTTGCCAGTAACGGAGGTTCTTCCGAACGGATGGGACAATCGAACGTTCCGTTTAGGCGACAAAATGTCGGTGCGACTCCCGAGTGCCGAGCGGTATATTCATCAAGTTCAAAAAGAAAGCCAGTGGCTTCCAAAGCTGGCACCCCATCTTCCACTGCCCATAACCACTCCAATCGCGATAGGTGAACCGGGATCGGGTTATCCGTGGCAATGGTCAGTAAACGGCTGGATCGAAGGAAAAACCGCTTCGACGGGACATATCGACGATCTTCCAACGTTCGCACGATCACTCGCCGAATTTCTGACATCACTACAAAATATCGACTCAACGAACGCGCCCGTTCCGGGTCCGTTCAAGCGGGGAGCTGATGTTGGTTATTACGATGATGAAGCTCGTCAGTCGATCGAAATACTTAAAAACGGTGAACTAGGCGATGATCTCGATATCGATGCAATCATGAACGTTTGGGACGCCGCACTCGAGTCGAAATGGACGAAATCACCGGTTTGGATTCACGGGGACGTAAGTCTCGGGAACATGCTCGTAAAAAACGGCGAACTTTCTGCGGTAATCGACTTCGGTGGCATATGCGTCGGCGATCCTGCCTGCGATCTCGCAATCGCGTGGACGGCGTTCGATGGCGAAAGCAGAGATGCATTTCGCTCTGGTCTCAACCTCGACGAAGGAACGTGGGCACGTGGGCGTGGCTGGACCATTTGGAAAGCCCTAATTACCTACTCTGGCCTATCGGAAACCAACGCTGTAGAAGCACAAACATCTCGCCAAACAATCGAGAGAATCCTAGCCGACCACACAAACACCTAAAGCCAAATCACGATGGCGAGGACCCAGCGTAAACAAAAGCGTAAAGTTCGCTCAAACGTCAAGAAGACACAGCCAACCAAACCCTAACTCTCAGAAAACGTGTTCAGCCACTCTCCCTCCTCCGGGAGGGAATAAGGGAGGGTAGACTGCGACGCTGAGCTTGTTCCTGTTCCCCTTCCGGATGGACGGGGTTAGGGGCAGGAGAATTGCGACGCGGAGCCGAGTTACAAAGTAACGAGCGCGACTAACGATGACGCCCGGAGCCAATCACGCCCATGCTAATTACCAAAGTTGAAACTATTCATGTCGACGAATTCTGGCAGATGTGCTGGGTTCGTATTCACACCGACTCCGGCGAAATCGGACTCGGCGAAACGTGGTACCTGCCAAAGTCAGTAGCAGCAGTAGTTCACGAAATATTCGGACCAACGCTGATAGGTCGAGACCCCATGGACCGCGAAGGCATCTGGGATGAACTATTCAAGCTCGCCGGGATCTTCACCTACTCAGGAGCCGAACTACGTGCGCTATCGGCAATCGACATCGCACTCTGGGACGTCGTAGGGCAAGCACTTGATCAGCCCATCTACAACCTATTGGGCGGCAAATCGCGTGACAAAGTCCGTATTTACAACACGATCGGAAGCTACGGCGACTGGCAAGACAACGAATTTGAGCAGCGCGACCCCGTAGGATTCTTGCAAAGCCTGATCGACGAAGGAATCACCGCCGTAAAGGCGTATTACATGGCTCCTTACGCCGCCGAATCGGGCGGAAATTTCGTTTCAGCAAAGCAGATCAAAGAAGGACTCGCTCCTTTAGCTAAACAGCGCAAGGCACTGGGCGATCAGATCGAGATCGCTCACGATGGCGGAGGACAGTGGGCGATGGCTCCGGCGATTCGCATCACGAAGGCGATGGACGAGTACGATCTGCTCTGGCAGGAAGAGATGATTCATCCTGTGAACGTCGAGACGCATCTAAAACTTGCGCAGGAAACGAAAACGCCGATCTGCGCAGCCGAACGACTCATGACTCGATACGAATTCCGCGAATACATCGAAAAGGGCGCTGCTGAAATCGTGATGCCTGATCTGATCTGGACTGGCGGAATTTCGGAGACCAAAAAGATCGCAACAATGGCCGACACCTACCAAACGCCGATTGCCCCGCACGACTGGACGGGTCCGGTGAACGTCTTCGCCTGCGCTCACATCTCGATGAACGTCCCGAACGTGATGATTCAGGAAACCAACCGCGCCTACTACCGGGGCTGGTACGACAAGTTCATCGAGCCGAACATCGTAATCAAAGACGGCTACTTGCTGGCTCCTGAAGGACCCGGACTCGGTACTCGCCTAAAAGACGACGTTTTCGACCGCTCCGACATCCACGTAGAAGAAACCACAGAGGCCCGAATTTGGGACGCTGTGGGATTCACTGACCCCGGTCAAAAAGTAAGTCACTTCTTCTCACCACGAGTGCCAGATGGACAGGAGAAGTAGGGTTGACCCTTCGATTGAAGCACTTACCCCTCATCCCGACCGCTAGCGGAGGGACCTAGGTTGGTGGCAACGACTACATCTTCCAACAGTCAGAACAAAAAATATTTCCACTTGAACAGTCCGTTCGCCGCCATCAACCTAGATCCCTCCATTCCGCTGTCGCTACAGTCGGGACGAGGGTATTTCTTGTTGACCAACCCAACTTCATGATCCAAAAACTACTAACAATCGCCCTCGCCCTACTAGGCTTCACCAAAACAGTCGCCTGCACCTTCTCGCGCTCGATTAAGTAAGTAAGAAAAGTCCTCTCCTTGGGGAGAGGATTTAGGCATGTGCTGAGCCCGACGAAGCGTGAGGGGGAATCGACCATCGGAGGCACGATTGAACGAATCTCCCTCATCCCAGCCTTCTCCCGCTTGGAGAAGGAGCCGGTCCCGCCGCTCTCTCCGATAAAGTAGCCGAATGCCCACTCACTACCTATCCATCGACGTCGGATCGACATCGGTCACTGCCCTCATCATCGACATTGAGTCGAAGTCGGTTGTTGGGTCGTCGACTATCTCGAATACGGCTGAAACTACTTCTGCGAACGACAAGAAAATCGGTCGATCTGAGTGGGATCTCGATCGCATGACCGATCTTGCGCTTGGCAACGCAAAAAACCTCATCGAACGAACTAAAGCCCAGCCCGCGGCGATCGGCATCACTGGTCAGCAGCAAGGACTTCAGCTGCTCGACCAAGATCTAAACACGATCGGAAACTTCATCTCGTGGCAGGACCAACGATCGAAAGACCTGCTCCGTAGCTCTAGCGCGGGCGAAAACCGCACGTATCTCGACGCCATGGGTGAACTCGGGGGTGCGGTGACAGAAGAAAACGGACTTCCAGCCTTCGAAAACACCGGATGTCCTATCGTTACCGGCTACACGGCTCCCAATCTCTACTGGCTCAAATCCAACAACGAACTCCCAACGAACATCGCAAACATTCACGGCACAACTGCGCCTGAATTCGTTGTCTCTCGCCTAACCAACACCCGACCCGTCACCGACCCAACCGACGCCGTTAGCTGGGGTGTCTACGATCTATCCAAAATGGGCTGGAATCACGATCTAATCGATTCGCTCGGCCTGAGTCGTGAACTTTTCTCGAATCTCGCCGATTCCTGCACCCCTGCCGGAAAACTAACCGAACCGATGGCAGCAAAACTCGGAGCCAAGGCAGGTATTCCGGTCTCGGTGGCTTCTGGCGATCACCAGTGCAGCTTCGCAGGTACGGTAGCCGACTACGAAAACACGGTTGCGATCAACATCGGCACGGGCGGTCAGGCATCCGTCTACGTCGAGAATCCAACCCCGCGAGGCTGGCTCGAACTTCGACCGTATATTCAAAGCGGATATCTGCTCGCTGGGGTCGGCGTAGTCGGTGGGCGAACTTTCCGCACGCTCAGAGATTTCTTCAATAACGCAAGCCGAGTTATCGCCGGATACGAGCTCGACCCCGACGTTCTGTACGGAAAATTAGTCGAACTAGCAGCCGAAATTCCAGCTGGAGCCGAGGGAGTGGCGGTCGATCCGTTGTTCACTGGGTCACGGAGCAACCCTCTGGCGAAAGCAGCGGTGCGTGAACTCACTCCCGGCACGTTCACGCCCGGACACATGGCACGTGCGCTCTTCGAGGCGATGGCGGCTCAACTTGCCGATTCATATCGAGAAGCTGCGAAGTTGGGGGCGGGCGAACGATCAATGCTCGTCGGTTCCGGAAACGGACTAAAACTTAACCCGGTTCTCAGAGAATCACTCGAATCCGAACTCGGGATGCCGCTTCAACTTGGTCGTCACAACGAAGAGGCGGCAATCGGTGCTGCATTGTGCGCTGCGGTTGCCGACGGTTCGTTCAAGTCGATCGCCGAAGCAAGTGCTTCGTTCGCTGGGTAGGCGTTCCGCCACGATTCGTACTAGCAACTAACCAGTTCTGGCTATCGCAATTCGTCAGGGCAAGGCGACAATAGCCGAGCTATGCCAGGAATACCTCCAGCACCAACCCACGAACAGTTCGAGCGGATCGCCAAGGCGATCGATAGCGACGCGACCGTAGTTTCAACCAGAAAACTCTCCGGTGGAATTTCATGCCGTATGGACGTGCTTGAATACGAAACGCCAATCGTCGGCGACGTAAAGGTAATCACACGGCAGTATTGGGAGTACGAGAACCCTGCCAACGATAACCGCCTGTGGACTGAGCCGACCGCTCTCAAGGCACTTACAGCGAACAACGTTCTCGCTCCGACCGTAATCGTAGATTTCCCGATTGCCAGCGAAATTCTAGGGCGCCCTTCTGTCGTAATTTCCTATCTCGATGGCGGACCGAATCTGACACCAGAATCACCAGACGATTGGTCGATACAGCTCGCCAACGCCATCGCCGATGTTCACGCTGTTCCAATTACGCCTGAACTGAATACGAAGTTGGAGTCGGCGTACTCAAGCATCGAGCGATGGATGAACGCTCCAGAACCGCCCCAACAGTTTGCCAAGCACGCTCTAGGCACCGAACTTTGGCACGCTATGCGAGAAATCTGGCCGACCATCGATACCTCGCCAAGAAAATTGCTGCATGGCGATTACTGGCCCGGTAACACGGTGTGGAACGGTGAAACGCTTCTGGCGATAGTCGATTGGGAAGAACCTGTCATAGGCGATCCTATGATGGATGTCGGCTACTTCCTGTCGGACGCCGCCTACTTTGGAATCGATATCGAAGAGACGTTCTTAAACGCCTATGTGTTGGCATCAAGCACGCCAATAACCAATTTACTGTTTTGGAAAATGGCAGCGGCTGCCCGCGCTATGCCAGACGTCGGTCCTTGGGCGCAGGGCTACGCCGAGCTAAGCATTCGAACGATGACGGCCGATGAAATCAGGCGCGCCCACCATGATTTCACCAAGAGCCTGCTCAGGTAGTTCGCACGATTCTTGAGAAACCAAAAAAGTAGACTCGCTACCCGTTTGGCTTGATGACGAACTTCACGCCTTTGCCTTCGCCTGAATCGACGATTGCTTGCGGTACGTCCTGAAGCTCGTAGCGACCTGATATCACGCTATCGAGATTCAACTTGTCTATCTCAGCAGGAGTTCGAGCGAACACGTCACCACGACCGAATGCGCCTTTCAACGTGATCTCTCGATAGTGAAGATCGTACATATCGACCGGCAGTGGCGCTCCCTGCGGAACTACACCGACCATCAACACTTGTCCACGTGGACGAACCACTTCAACACACTTAGCGACCAACTTCGGCTGTCCAACAACTTCAGCAGCGATGTTCGCACCGTACCCGCCATTGTGATCATTGATGAACTCAGTGAGATCGCTCTCGGCAGGATCATGCAGCAGATCGGCTCCGAACTGGGTAGCCATCTCACGACGAGCGGCGACTGGTTCCGACATGACCATGCGTTCAACACCCCGACGTTTTAGAAACGCCAACGTGAATAGGCCCATGATGCCTCCGCCGATCACGACTCCAATGCCGTTATCGTCGATGCGCATCATTTCGGACCCAGAAAGACAACACGAGGCTGGTTCGGTCAAAGCCGCCTGTTCAAGATCGAGAGAATCTGGAATTTTCACGGCCGATTGCGATGGAGCGGTTGCGTATTCAGCGAACATTCCAGATGTGAGATCGGCGTTTTCGCAACGTGATTCCGACCACGTGGTACATGCCGAACAAACACCACAGTGACTCGTCGTGTTCATGACGACCCGGTCGCCGATTCGGCTTTTGTCGACACCTTCTCCAACATCGACAATAACGCCTGAGCCTTCGTGACCTAGGACCTTTGGCGGCGTTGAAGGAAATAACCCCTGCGTAATGTGAACATCGGTTCCGCAAACGCCGATAGTGTCGATTTTCACGACAACTCTGCCAGGTCGAGCCACCGGGTCCGGCACTTGATCGAGAGTGAATTTTTCACCGCCGTGCCAGGTCATCAGTCGCATCATCGGCTTGCCTTGTCCTTATCGCTGTCGAGTTCACGTTGTTCTCAGCGGATAGTAGGCGCGAGTGAACGCCGGTTCAACTCCGCTGAACACGAAATTTCAAAAGGATCGAAAGCTAGGAACCAACACCACACGTCTGAAGTGCGGCGAGTAGTTCGTCAGAAACCTCAGAGAGATCGCCAGCACTCGTTGCCACAACAGCGGCAGCTAAATCAGCAGGGTCGAGTTCACTTGAAAGACACGTCAACTGCTCGATAGTTAGCTCACTAACCGGAATCGAAGTCGCTGTGGGCTCTGTGATTGTCTCGATAGGAATCGGTCCTGCTCCATTCCCAATTCCGCCATCTGGCTCAACAGGAATAGCGATTCCACCGCCGCACTTTTCTAGTGCAGCTTGGAAATCAGCAGGAGGAGCACCGGTTGGGTTACGTAGCGATGCCAAAGCATCTTCTCCAAGTTCGCCAATTAGGCACTCTTGGAATGACCCATCGCCACCAAATCCACCGCGACCACCACGTAAGCCTCCACCGAAGATTCCACTATCTCCGCCGAAAGCACCTTCACCTCCCCCAAACTGGAACCCACCACCGGTGTCACCGAAGTTGATACCGCATTCTTCGAACGCTGCTAGCGATTCTGGCTCGAGGCCCAGTCCGCTGCCTTGACCCAGATTATCGAGTGCATCGTCGCCAAGAATCCCGGTAAGGCACTCGCGAATTTCTGGATCGGCGAAACCACCACCTACAAATCCACCGCCGCCAAGAATTCCTCCGCCACCACCAGATCGTCCAAACTCTGCACCACACGCTGTAAAAGCAGCGGCGGTATCTGCTGGGTCGAGCTGTCTGAGGGAAGTGAGATCGAATTCACCGGTGCTTAGATCCATACCAAGTTCGCCAGCGAGACATTCTTGCACTTCAGGATCGGCCAAGCTGGCTGCGCCAGTAGTGTCTCGATCACCCGGTTCACGAATCCTACCTGCGGGCTCGCCTTCCGAAGTGGAAGCCGACTCCGACACAACCGTAGGTACCGCTGTTGGAGGCTCAGCGGTTGGCTTCTCAGCAGCGGTGTCGCAGGCGGCGGCGACCATCGCGATCATCAGGGCGATAGAAATGAGAAGCGTTGATCGTGAAATATGGGGCATAACGACTTTTTACTAATCCGAATAGAAAACTATCGATCCAACCACAGCGCCCCGTGCGAGCGCGACGTAGGAGGATCGAATGTGAACATCATATCCACCACATTTGCAGGAAATGTGAAGATTCCCGAGCTATCACTCGATCACGCGAAGAAGATCAGCACACGCACTGAGCGACTCTAGCGTTTCTTTGCCCTGACACATCAGCACCATATTTCCGGCAACCACGTAGTCGAAATACTTAGGGAATCCGCACCTGCCAACGTGATGCCCACCGTTCGAATCGCACCGACGACGTTCGGTTAGACCTTCTGTCCACGTTTGATCGTCTTCGTAGAGCGACGCACCAGCACCTGTCGCATGATTGGCGAACTCGACACCCGCGCTTTTCGCCGACGCATGAGAGAAGTAGAAGCGTGCCTCATAGTCGAGCCGGTTGTACGGATCGATGCCGTAGAAACCATAGTGAGCCGAACTTGCCTCAGCGAGCTCTTTCACATCGTATGTTTTCGATTTTTTGAACCCGACTGCAACAAGATCGGCAATCGTGTACTTCCGTTCCGTGTCTTCGAGACGAGCAATCATGCCTTCAACATCGATATCGATTCCACACGTTGCTATAGCGTTCGAGAAACCCAACAAAAGTCCCCCACCGAGCAACTCGCCGTAGCCGTCGGCGAACGACTGCCCAAGCTCGACAACCATGCACTGTTCCGCAGGCGAAGAGTATCGCTTAGTGTCACTTCCACTAGCCGCATTGTCATCATCAGTGTTTGAAGCGGCTAAGGCAGCCAATTCCTCTTGAGTAAGGCACTCGGTAAAGCCCTGAATCGCGATCTGTGCCTCGTGACTGGCATCGTCGTCGCCATCGATCATTAACTCCGTAAGCACTCCTGCTGGAATGTCATCCAGCAACGAAGCCGCACACGCTGCCGAAGAACCGCTAAAGACGCCCAATTCTCTCTGAATTTGCCCTGCTAGAAAACCAACAACGAACTCGTTTGAAAAGCAGCCTTGAATTGCCGCGTCTTCTTCATCGGTTGTCTCGATCTCGCCTAGAGCGAGCGACTTCATTCGATCTTCGCCTAGTTTGGCGTTGAAGCACGCAAGGTCGGCTTCAGGAATTTGGCTCAGGAACGCGTCAAAATCGGTTTCGGGAGATTCAGTGATAATCCCAATCGAAGGTGTCGAAGTTGGTGCCGGTGTAGCAGTTGGCGGAACTTCCGTCGGTTCCGAGGCGGCGTTCCCACATGCCGCAAACACGATGGCCACCAAACCTAGGATCGGGACTAAAAGCGAGCGACGATACATCTGTTCCTCGAATATTGCTTGTTCAGCCCAAACTCAGGATAGTGCACTAGGAATTCTACAACCGGGTTTTTTCGAATACGGCGATTTCACGAGGATTTAGTTCGCTGGCCTTACGACGATGTTTACGAGCCTTCCCGGAACGTAAATCTCTTTGACTATCGCCATGCCTTCTAGATGGCGAGCCACGTTTGTTGCCGACTTAGCAGCAACGATCGCAGCATCTTTATCGATATCGGCAGCAACTTCGATCTGATCACGCAGCTTGCCTTGAACCTGCACGGCAAGCGTAATCGTGTCGCTGACAATAAGTGATTCATCGAATTTAGGGTTCAACTCAAGGTGAATCGAACCAACATGACCCGTTCGCTCCCAAAGCTCTTCTGCGATATGCGGAGCCACAGGAGCGACGTGCAACAACAACCTATCTACAGCCACTCGCCACGTCGCGGCAGAAACGTCACCAGCCTCGTACCGGCGAGCAATCTCAGTGGTGAACTCCATCAGAGCCGATATCGAAGTGTTGAACTTGAACGTCTCCATATCAGCAAGAACACGCTTGGTCGTCGCATGCGACGCTCGTTCCAAATCCTTCTCGCCGTCTGAACCGTTCAAACCCGATTCGTCGCGCAGAGCAACGTCCCAAACTCGACCCAGCCAACGACGAATGCCATTTATACCGGAGTCCGACCAGTCGCCGCCTTGATCCCAAGGTCCCAAAAACATCAGGTAGCAGCGAAGCGTGTCGGCACCGTGTCTTTCGACCACCGGATCGGGAGTCAAAGGGTTTGATCGCTTTGAAATCTTCTTGTGATCTTTGATGAGCATTCCTTGGTTCATCAACTTGGTATACGGCTCGTCAAAGTCGAGATATCCAAGATCACGCAACGCCTTATTGAAGAAACGGGAGTAGAGCAGGTGCATCACCGCGTGCTCGGCTCCGCCCATGTACTGGTTGACCGGCATCCACTGCTTCACCTTCTCGGAATCGATAGGTTCTTCGAGCGGATTCTTGCTCGCAAATCGCAGTTGGTACCAAGATGAACATACGAACGTGTCGAGAGTATCGGTTTCACGTTTGGCGTCCTTGCCGCAGTCAGGACACGGAACGTGCATGAAGTCGGGGTGCTTCGCGAGGGGCGACTTGCCATCGGCTTCGAATGTCACGTTTGAAGGCAGTATTACGGGCAAATCCTTCTCTGGAACCGGCACAGTTCCGCAATCATCGCAGTAGATGATCGGGATGGGCGTGCCCCAGTACCGCTGACGCGAAATCAGCCAGTCGCGAAGGTGATACGTGATAGTCCGGGTGCCGATGTTTTCGGATTCGATCTTGTCGGCGATAGCTTCCTTGCCATCGGTGCTCGACAACCCATCGAACTCGCCTGAATTGACCTGGGTTCCAACTGGAATCCACGCCTCTTCCAGTTCGCCGCCATCCCAGTTCGGTGGAGCGACAACTACTCGGATTTCGAGACCGTACTTCTTAGCAAATACGAAATCACGTGAGTCGTGAGCGGGAACGCCCATAACGGCTCCGGTGCCGTAGGTTGCCAGTACGTAATCACCCACCAAAACAGGAACGCGTTCGCCGTTCAAAGGATTGATGCAATAAGAACCAGTTTCGACGCCCGTTTTCTCGCGCTCGGTCGATGTTCGGTCGATCTCGGTCTGTCGACCTGCCTGCGCTACATATTCATCAACCCCTGCTTTATGCGAAGGCTGTGTCAGCTTTTCGACAAGCGGGTGCTCAGGCGCAAGCACGACAAACGTCACCCCGTAAACCGTATCGATACGAGTGGTGAAAGTTTCGATCTTCTCACCCGGTGCGAATTCGCTTACATCGAACCCAATGGTCGTTCCAGTTGAACGACCAATCCAGTTTCGCTGCATCGTCTTGATCTTCTCAGGCCAATCGATCTTGTCCATATCGAGAAGTTCATCTGCATATTTCGTAATCGCGAAGTACCACTGTCGCAACGCGCGCTTGATTACGGGCGTACCGCAACGCTCGCAGGCGCCGTCTTTTACCTGCTCGTTAGCAAGCGTCGTTTGGTCCTGCGGACACCAGTTCGCCTGACCGTGCTTCCGATAGGCGAGTCCGTTTTCGTAGAACTTCAAGAACCAATACTGGTTCCACTTGTAGTAATCAGGATCGGAAGTAGCTAGCTCACGTGTCCAGTCGTACCCAGCACCCATTTCTCGGAACTGTCGGCGCGAGTTGTCGATGTTCTTGTTGGTCCACTCACGAGGATCTTCGCCGCGTTCGATAGCCGCGTTTTCGGCTGGAAGTCCGAACGAGTCGAAGCCCTGCGGCTGCATCACGTTGTAGCCCTGCATTCGTTTGAAACGAGCGTACGTATCGGCGGGGGCATAGGCGTACCAGTGGCCCATGTGAAGTTCACCAGACGGGTACGGAAACATCGTTAGCGCAAAGTAGTTCTCTTTGCCCTCTACGTGGTCAGCGGCGTTGTAAATACCGTCGGCTTCCCACTTTGCTTGCCATTTTTTTTCGATATTGGCAGGCGTGTAGCGGTCGAAATCGTTGCCCGATTCTCCGCCTTCTGGACCTGATCGACTTTTACCCGTTGTAGTCAAAATTCGTTTCCGGACTTGCTCGTGATCGCTGTGTGTTAGCTGGCGATCAAACCAATTTAGCTCGCACTCGTGCGCGAGAAACACGCCACGAGTGGCGAATTTTACCAATGGTTAAGAGCGAACGGCGGATATAAGGCTATTTAGCCGGACTAGCGAGCGCCCATTTCCAGCGAACGTAGACGAGTGTGCCGATGATTAATGCGGCCCACGGCATCGAGAACGTAGCGAGTCCAACCGGGATTAGCGGAAGCATGCAAACGACGAAAATCACCAACGCGGTTTTTCTCATCTTTTGACTCGAACGACCCAATATCTCGGTGAATCGTGCGAGTGCGACGCCCGCTACGGTCGCGATCAGCGCGAACCCACCGATTCTTAGAGCCATCGATAGTCCCTCGTCTTTGAACGATGGGTGGAACGCAATGACGCCGATGGTGATTACGAAAATAATCGACCATGCCGTGATTAGTATGTCTCTAACACTAGAACTCATAGCAGTTCAGACTACCCAACCTCAACCGCGTCGCCAACATGGATTTCCGTGTGGTCTTCAACCGGTAGCAGCCTAATTGCGAAAGTCGGAATTTCGAATCCGTTCGCCGTTATCAGGTTTTTCATGATGTCTTGATCTTGCTCACCATCGACGGGATTTGCATGTGTTGCCAGACACCGAGGAATGGTTTTTTCTGCCGTATATACGTGGTCGCCAATGGTTACTCGCCCCGACCACGAAATCTCTTCCCAAGCTTCAGCGCCATCGATAACTACGTTCGACCGGAATCGTCGACCGTCGACCGCAATTCCCATGCTTGCTTCCAGCGCAGCCAGCGACTCTCGGCTGAATATCGTCACTCCACCAATCTCCGAATCATGGAATAAGCCCTGTCGTCCGTCTCCGATCAGGTTCAGCGGAACTCGCTCGGGGTGACCCACAAGTGGGTTAATATCGAGCGAGGTGACGTACTCTTTGAGAGCCTCGCTTAGGTCAAGACGATCCTCTTGGGAATCGATCGATCCTTGAGCGAACACTTCGCCTTCGTAATTCAGTGTGAGCGTTCGAGTTGCGTCGTCATAGCTGAGATCAAGAAGAGCCATCGCAGGTGTGTTTGAAAGAGCGACAAAGTTGATCTTACGTCGCCACGCCCAGTCGTCGGGATCCCCCTGATCGGCGAACCGAAATCCCAAGACTCGGTCGCCATGAACTTTGCCGCCATTCACCTCGATACGATCAAGCCGCTCTGGAGTAAATGACTTCACAGGGTGTCGGTATAGTTCTACTACTTTCATGAGAGGCGTTTTCCTAGTGATGTCACTTCGTCTTTGACGTAACCAATCGAATCGTAAAAGCCCAGCACAGCAGAATTCGTCGAGCGCACTTGCAGATTGATCTTCACGCAGCCGAGATTCTTAAGAGCTTCTTCGGCGTGATTCATCATCGTCTCACCGTTCCCACTGCGCTGAATCGTCGGATCGACAGCTAAATAGTTGATCCACCCGCGGTGACCCTCGTAGCCCGCCATCACCGTTGCGATGATCGATTCTCGTTCGGTTCCAACGAAAAACAACTCGGGCTGGAACGACATTTTAAGATCGATATCTCTATCGGGGTCGTTCTGCAGTCGAACAAGATCGCACCACTCCCATAGAGCGATTACGTGAGTGCGATCAGATTCCTGAAACTTACGAATATCCATTTTCAAACCATGCCTACAATTTCAATAGGAACAGTGCCACTTAGAAGCGTGACTCGCCGCGCTTCGAATCAAAATGCGTCTTTAGATCGGGGTTGGCGACGATGTAGTCTTTCGAATCCATCACCAGGTTTTCCTGGAGCTGAATCGTCATGCCGCCATCCACAGCCAGAACATGACCCGTGATGAACGACGCTTCGTTTGAGCACAGGAAACCAACTGCGTTCGCAATATCTTCAGGAACACCCGTTCGACGAACAGGGTAGTGCAGTTCGAACAATCGGAACCCCGCGTCGTTTCCGACCTCGTTCCAGTGCTCGTCACCACGTTCTGTCACGATATGCCCCGGAGCGATGGCGTTGACGGTGATTCCAAGCGGACCGAAGTCGATCGCCATCTGCTTAGTAAGACCGATCACGGCTGCTTTACCAGCGTTGTAGATCAGCGAACGTGGAGCCTGATGAAGTCCGTGCACAGAAGCCATGTTCACGATGCGACCTACGTTTTGCGCTGGTGGGCTGCCATGTCGTCGCCCGGCACCACTCCACGAGGACTGCTCGAAATTTGGGTCGGCTCCCGATTCTTCCATAGCGGGAACGGCGTACTTGGCTCCGAGATACAGAGCACCAACAAGCAGGTCCATGCCGCTGTGCCAGTTCTCAGGCTCTACTTCCACGGCACTGCCAGCGTTGTCGGCTCCTGCGTAGGCGTTTTGAACGAGAAGATCGAGTCGACCAAAAGACGAAACGGCATTTTCGACCATCGCTTCGGCAGTCGACTGCTTCGATACGTCGCCAGCCATGAACTCGGCTTTGCCGCCGGCTGCACGAATCTCATTGACGGTGTTCGCACCGGCAGATTCGTTCACGTCGACGATCAAAACGCTGCCGCCATCGGCTGCGATTCGTCGAGCGCACCCGCCGCCAATGCCGAGCGCTCCACCAGTAACAATTGCGCCCCGACCGTCAAATCTGCCCATTAATTTCGCCTCTAGTGTTCGTGCTTGTCTCTCAATTCGTGACACAGCACATTGTTCCAGATTCGAGAACGCAATGGGGTGACATATTCACTGTCCCCTTAGTAGGCCGCCATCCTCTTCTCGACCGGAGCAAAGCGGAGCGGAGCGACCTGAAACGAGAGTTCCGGCAGCGATCTCCAGCAGCACAAATCAGTTGAATATCGAACTAAGTAAACGGCGTACTCGACCCAGATCCCTCCGCTCCGCTTTGCTCCGGTCGGGACGAGGGAGGTGTGGGTGTCGATGAATACGGGTGAGCTGGATTGGAGCGAATGACCTCGCCCAGATCGGAAGTCAAAACGCTCGACCATTGCTTGGTGACGGCGTAACCTGCCACCGTTCGGCAGATCAACTGCTCGTATCACGGTCACTGGTCACAGGAGAAAAAACTTGGCATTCGATGTAGTTATTCGCGGCGGCACAGTGGTCGACGGCACGGGAGCGGCTCCCGTAAAAGCCGATATCGGTATTACTGGCGATCGAATCACGACCGTTGGCGATATTCCTAAATCGGCTAGCGAATCAGCCAAGACAATCGACGCCACTGGACTTCACATCTCCCCCGGCTTTATCGATGTTCACTCTCACGCCGACGTTGCGTTACTCAACGATGGTCAGCACGCGCAGGGTATTCGGCAGGGCGTGACGACGGAAATCATTTCTCCCGATGGGCTCTCGCTTGCTCCGCTTTCGGCTGAAAATTACAAGATGTACAGCACGTACCTCTCAGGAATACTGGACTTGGCTCCCGCTGACATCGACATGTCGTCGATCAGTGCCGCTCGTGCGAACTACCACAACAAAACCGCCTGCAATGTGGCGATGTTTGCCGCTCACGGACCTATAAGGCTCGAAACGGCTGGTATGAACGATGTGCCACTAACCGGCGATCTTCTCAAAGCCACAAAACTGTTACTTCGAGAGTCGCTAGAACAGGGAGCTGTTGGCCTCTCCACTGGCCTTACATACTTCCCGCACGCATATTCCGACACCGCCGAGATGTGTGAATTGATGGAAGTCACGAAGGAGTTCGATCTACCATTGTCGATTCACCTTCGTAGCCACAATCGTGACCGTGCGTTCGGTAACGGGGGCGTTCCGGAAGCTCTCGAGATTGCAAGGCGTACTGGTTCGAAACTCCACTTCGAACACCACCGCACGTTCCCGAAAACGGCGGGACAGGTTGCCGAGCTCATGGAGCCGATAGACGCAGCCAAGGCTGAGGGTCTCGACATCACTCTCGAGGCATACCCCTATTCGGTTGGTTCGTCGTACCCAGTGGCGTACTTCCCCGGCTACTTCAACGAGGGTGGAACAGAGGAAATGCTCAAAACTTTGTCCGACAAAAAGAAGCGAATCGAACTTATTTCCCGTATGGGTGAAGACAACTATTCGACCCCGGCCGGCAATGTGTGGTCGTTCATCGGTTTGGAAAAGTACAAGCATTTCGAAGGCCAGCAGTTCGAGGACGTGGCAGAGGAGTGGGGACTTAGTGTTGCGGAGATGATGTGTCGAATGATGGTCGAGACGAATTTCGCATGTGGCATGCGAGGTGCCCCGCCTGCGAACATCGCGAAATGGCGTCAGGTCGAAGCAGATGTGATGGAACTGTTGTCGAGACCCGACTACATGATCGGATCTGACTCGATCTCTGCTGGCGGCGTACCGCACCCACGTGGTCACGGCTGTTTTGCACGGTTTGTTGGTCGTCTGCGTCGACGTCACAACTACCCGATCGAGCAAATCATCCAGCGCGTTACACAAAACCCTGCTGAACGTTTCAAATTGACCGACCGTGGTGTTCTCGCAGAAGGCAAGTTCGCTGATCTAGTGATTTTCGACTCAGAGACGATTAACGATCGAGCGACATTCGACGATCCAATCGCCTACGCAGAAGGCGTCCCGCACGTAATCGTGAACGGCAAGTTGGTGGTCGAAAACGAAGCGGTCACTGGCGTGATGGCAGGACACGCCATTCCGTAGACCGTTCCGAATAAGTCTAAGTCACGCCACACGTAATGAACATCTGGCATAGGACTATCGTCCCGTACGCGAGTAATACTCATGTAACCGCCGTTTGAAGATCATAGTTTGCAGGAAACCACCGCAACGGTATTGAGGAGACCGAAGCGGAGGGGATATTTTGACTATGAACTTCTCGCGACTTACTTTTGGTTCTCGCACCAATAACGCCAGCGCTACATCTGCAATTCCAATTTCGGTTTCAAACCGATTCATTGCAGCACTTTTGGCGACATTCGCCGCACTTACTATTTCGTTCTTCGGATCGGCTCAATAGGCAAGTGCAGATTCGGGCACTACTTCGCCCGTTCCTGATCCGAGTCCAATCCCCGGCACTCCAACTGACGTAACAGCACGAGCTGGCGATCAGGTAGCTGCTGTCTCATGGCAATCCGCCTAAAATAGTGTTCGTGCCGATGGGTATGTAATGGTTTCAAACCCTGGCGAAATTACGGTCGAAGCTGAGCAAGATCAATTCCTCATTAGAGTTCCCGGACTCGAAAACGGCACGGAGTACACGTTCACTGTCACTGGACTCAAAAAGAACGGTCGAAGTTGAGGCTTCAGAGCCATCAAACGCCGTAACGCCTTCGGCAGATAGCGAACTCGACGACGACGAGTTGCGACGCCTACACGAACGACTTCGCAAAAAGGCTGCTGAAGCTCGAAAGCGATTCGAAAAGGCGCAAGAGCACGCATGAGAAAAACTCGAATCGACACGAGACCGAGTCGATGGTCACCTCGACAAACAAACCGACCGCGCACGCGAGTTTGTTGAGAAGTCACGGGAGCTTGCCGATAAGCGAAACGACAAGCAGTCGGAACAGGCTCGCAGCTGGTATGGCCGACTCACAAATTCGCAGGAACGAACCGACGAGCGAATTACGAGAGCTGAAGAAAAAGCCCGAAGCAGAGTCGAGAAGGCCACCGAACGAGCCGATAACGTTCTCGCTCGAACAGAAGAACGCCTAACCGACTGTGTCTCCAGCATCCGTGATCGTCTGCACAAATTGCTCATTCGACTTCGCGAGGTCTGGTCGGAACGCGCTAACACCGAATCTTAATTCGGTCTTTCACAAATCGTTCGCAAATATGAAGGCATACGGACAGCCTCATACCCCCAATGCCCTAGGGCGGATATCGTTTGTATCCGCCTGCTTGATTAAGCGTCCGCCTAATGATCAAGCTGAGCTCTGCATGCTCGAATTAGCCCACTACGACCAATGTCATCCTGAGGCTCTCGAAGGGTCATTTTCAGGATCTTTCTCAACCGAGGGCAGCGTTAGTCGCAGTCTCGTTAGTCGCGCTCGTCATCGGATGACTCGGCTCCGCGGCGCAATTCTCCTAACCTAGCCCTTCCGTCTGGAAGGGGATAGCTGCGGTGTTTACCGATTTCGAAAATCGGGAATGTCGAGAGGTTCGCCGTTTCGTTTTACGTTCTCGATCGAGATCGGAAAAATACTGCTCCAAGTGACCGCGTCGTAAACGTCGATCGGTGGTTCGATTTCGCCAGTCACAGTTCTTGCAAAGTCGTACATCACGAAGTAATCGCCACCTCCGTGACCAGCCTGAATCGCCTCTTCGCCGAGCTCTTTCCAATACGGGTGCTCGTACTTGTCGCTCAAATCCCGCAGCGGCTGCCACTCGGGATGAGTTTCGTTCGACTGACCCGATGGTCGCGCCATGCCTTTGTAGCCGAAGTTCGCAGGGCTAACACCAGTCGATACGCCATCAAGCCACACGAGCGGCTGTTCGCCATCGAATCGACCCGACATGTACGCCCCTCGCGTGCCCTGCAACGTGTGAAGAGCCATGTTGTGCGGCCTCGGGCTAGCTGAGTCTTTGCGAAGGCAGATAACCCGTCCTTGCTCCGTTTCGATCAGTGTCGTTGCGGAGTCAGTGAATTCGGCCCACGCCGCGTCCTGTGCATCGACATGTCCTTCTGGAAACACCGATCTCGCCCATTCTTGCCGAGCAGCCGATTTAGTGACAAATGTCGTCGTGCGGGCGAGTCGATCGCCCCGGTTAATCCCGAGCCACTGAGCGACAGGCCCCAGCGAGTGAGTTGGATATCCGTTCCCGCGCGTTGATTGCGTAATGCCGGTTCCGCCGCCCCGCCAAGTACGAGTTAAATCGTCGTTGAACATTAGATCGCGGCAATCGTGAATATAAGCACCTTCCGCGTACGTCAGATCGCCAAAGACGTTCTGATCTGCCATGTTCTTGATCATCATCGCTTCACGTCGATAGCAATAGTTTTCAGCCATCATGTACGTCAGCCCGGTCTTCTCGACCGTCTCGACCAACGCATGGCATTCGTCGAGAGTTGCAGCGGCTATCACCTCAGACAGAACATGTTTCCCGGCGTTTAGGGCGGTTAATGCCTGACCGGCGTGAAGCAGCATCGGAGTTGCAATAAAAATCGCGTCGATACCGGGATCCTCGACCATATCTTCGAACTGCGAATACGCCTTTAAGTCAGGTCGACCGTCCGTCCAACGTGATCGTACTTCGTCTGAGGGATCACAGATCGCAACCAGTTCGATTTGATCTTCAAGACCACCCAAAACCTGATCGAATCTGGCGCCTCGGTTTCCGCCAGCCACGGCTAGTTTTATCGTCATTCCGGCGAGTTCCTGTGATTACTTTGTGATAGCTATGAGTGGGTAGAACTCCGGCGGGCCATCTTCGTTGCCTGCCGACCAACCACCGGGAGCCTCCGACACTGTAAACCCTTCCGCCTCAATCAACTGCACCAGATCGTCTTTCGTGTGCTGAACTACCATTTGGGAATACGGGGTCACTTCGCCAGTTTTAGCATCGACCACGTACCAGCGCTTCATTGCCATCTGCACATCGTCATGCCAAAACCCCTCTTCGAGAAGCAAATGGGGTCGTTCGCTGAAGAGACCGGACTGGTGCGAACTCCAAGAGCGGCCGGTCTCGAAGTTGGCGCGAACAATTCCTGGCTCGTGTGGCTCCAACATCATCACCCCACCGGTGTTGAGAGCGGCACGTGCTTTACGAACGATCAGGCTTAGATCTTCAGCAGAAAACACATCGATCTCGCCAAAAATCAGCATCGCTAGATCGAACTCAGTGCCATATTCCGTACTGCAAACGTCGCCATGAACGAATTCGCTGCTAAGCGACTGTTCTGTTGCTGACGATTTGGCCCATGCGATCGACGCCGGTGAAAAGTCGATTCCGTAGGTGCTGTGCCGCGCCTCGCTAAGTCCAACGAGTGAAGACCGGGGCCACAGACGAGATCTAGCACCTTTAAATCGTCAGCCAAGCCGCCAGCGATCCGTTCAAGATAGTCGACCTGTCGATGAACGATGTCGAATCGCCGACTCGCTGTGTTGTGATCTTGAGAAAGGTGCTCTTTCAGCATTCGTTCGCTAAAACCGGGTTCGTCCCACGGAATTTTATCGCCTTCAACCCACGGCTGAGGAGGAACAGTTCGATTCACAATGTCGACAATTTTCATGCGCTTAATCTTGCTACATCTGAAGCAATTCTGAATAGCCAGAAATAGCTGCGTTCGTAACACGCCAACAATCGACTTCCCGAGTGCATCCGAGGGATCTGGCGGGGTTGCGCTGGACGAGTTCCAAAGCAGCATATCGCTAGGTCAAGCCGGCAAAGCGAGTTCCCCCGCCCCAGACCCTTCACTCCGATGACTCCGATCAGGGAATCCAGTGTTGCCTATTTGGAGTTGAAGTGAGTCTAGAACTAAGAATATTGCCCATCATCAGACTCATTTAGACGAATCGGCCCTTATCAACCGACCTCGCAGAGAATCTGCTATTGGGACTACACTCGGTGAATGAGTTCGATTCGGATGTCGCCGGGAGCCGCAACAAACGCGATGCTCACGCCGCCGCCATTGTTAATCGGACCTTCTTTGAGTTCGGCGCCAAGTTCAACCAAGCGGGCAATATCGGCATCCATATCGTCAGTGTCGAAACCAAAGTGCTCGAGACCGTAGTGCGGGTTCGCATCGGCAGGGCCGAGCTTCTCGTCGGTTCGTTCCGACGAAATGTTGATAGCGAGTCCGCCCTCGGACTTAGTAACGATGAATCGGTCGCCAACAGGACGTACGTTGTCGGAAACGATCTCAACGTTGAACGCCTCGACGAACCAATCGGCAGTTTTCTTAGGGTCGCTAGACTTCAGGTGAATGTGATTTACGTTGAACGGCATACTTTTTCTCGATCTGGATATACATAAAAGCCAATCGCGAATCGACAAGCTTGCGGAAAATCGCCTGCCCAAGCTACGTTCAATTTGCGTGCCAGTCAAACGGCAATCGACTGGGCAAAGCCACAGTGTCAACGCTGTTTTCCAACACACCGCTATACTGCGCCGATCAACGGATCGAATCGATTGATCGCAGGGTCACCTACCAGGCTGCCCTAAGACACCAGATGTAAACGTCCGCCAAATACGCCAGACCGACTCCGAAGCAGTGCGTGCGCTTGATTCGAGTATTCAGGCACCCATCGATCACCCACTTGGGATCTATACGTAAAGCGGATACTTTCGATCATCGAACTCGACTGGCTTCAGTACCCGTCGTGGGGCTGCTACGTTGCCGAAACCTATCTAGTTAGATTTCTGCTTGCTGAAAGGCAAACCACCGCCTACGTGCTGCAACCCGGAGCGAGAATCGTTGCAATTGCAGTCGAGCCATCTTTACGTCGAGCCCGGATCGGCAAAATTCTCGTCCAGGCACTTGAACGACAGGCGCGCTACGAAAACATCAAGCAGATCTATTCGATACTGCTCGCTGAAGTTGAGAGCGATTCGAAGTTTCTCGAATCATACCGGTCGAGCACATCTGATCTAAAGATTTACGCCAAGCGCGTTTGAGCCGCTATTCGCAAACTACTTAGCCATCGCCGCGAGCAGCTGTTCGTGAATAACTGGCCAACCAATAACGACCACCGATAGCTCGTCATCTTTCGACCAGTCGATTGGCGCTCCTAGTTCGTCTGTCACCAACACGCCGAGCTCGCTGGCGATCATCGCGCCAGCAGCAAAGTGCATCGGCTCAATTCCATAGAACACAGCCGCAGGAAGTCGACCAAGACACACAAGTGCAATTGGGTAGGCGGCAGAAGCGAATGTATTTATCTGGCTGACCGACTGTATCCAATCGAGATCACCCGCCAATCTCGTTCGCCATTCTTCAGGCCCATCTACTTCTAAGCCGATGGCCGATTCAGATAGCTTTTGGATTGGCGAACAACCAGTGAACAGTTCGCCGTTTCTGATCACTCCATTGGCTTTGATCGCAGAAAGTCGTTCGCCGAGCGACGGCAACGGAAGCGATGCAGCGATCAAGTCGCCATCTTTTCGCAAGGCGATGTTCACGCCCCAGTGATCCATACCAGTGCTGAACGGAACCGTTCCACAGAGCGGATCAACGAGCCATGTAAGCGAGTCGTCGTCCGACAACTTGGTTTCGCTCTCTTCAGAAAGAATTCGCCCAGGTGCATCTGCCGCAATTAACGCTTCAGTAATCGCCTTATCAGCGGCCAAATCGGCATCCGTTACGAGAGCGTTCGGTGATTTGTAGAACCTATCAAGTGCTTCGGCAGAGTTCGGCCGAAATCTTGCCATCAGCACTTCACTCGCGGCAGTAGCGGCACTATCCGCGGCTTTCAGAATTTGCTGAAGATCGAGTTCATTATTTTCTTGGCTGTTCTTCAACGGATACATCCCATTTTTCGAATAACTAGCTGACTGACCTGGTGGCAGGGATCATAGATTTTACTTTCAAAATCACCCGTTCGGCGTTCTCAGTCATGTATTTCGTCAACATCTCGACCGCGGAATCGCCCACACCGTTTTCTATCAGTTCGCGTCCGTTCTTAGCGACTTCATAAGCTGATTCGAACAGTTCGTTCTGAAGATTCGCCAGTTCCGATCTAATCTCGGCACGAACCTCAGGTCCAGCCTTCACCCCGTGTTCTGTAAGTCGGTAAAAATCCCACCACGGACTATCAGTACTCTCGAATTCTCCACCGATTCCGAGCATGCCCGGTAGCTCGCCTTCGATGAAGTTAGGCAGGAAAACAGTCATACAGGGCGAATAAAGCCCGGTCCAATAAATCGGCAATCGCTCGTCGGTGGCGCATAGATCTGCGACAAGACTCGCAGTCGAAGCACCCGTTGAATCAACAGTATTGCGGTGCAAGCAGATCGACAAATCACCTGCTAAATCGACTACACGAGCTTCATCCGTGTTCTCACCGTCAGAATGATCGGTCAGCACTTCTATCATCGCACGTACATCTAGTTGACCAGCACCTCGGCCCAGCATCGCGTCAGATCGACACTGCCTAGCGAGTCCACTCGAAGAGTTTTCAAGATCGGCGAACGCGCTGCCGAAGGCGAATTTATCACCAAATCCCATCTCAAAAAGACCCAGTTTTGTCGCTTTAGCTTTCGCACCCGGCGACACTCTGTCTGCATCTGCACCAATCTGAGCAATATTGGATATTGAAGTGATGCTTTCGACCTGCTTCACCGCCCAATCATGACCCACGCACTCAACGACATATGCTGATGCAGGATCAGAAATCAGAAAAATATTGTCGTAGGTGCGTACTCTGGCAGAGTTCCAAAATTTACCCTGCCCAAACTCCGATACGAGAGCGGTTATGACTTCTACCGCTTCTTCTGCCGACTTCGACCGTTCGAGTCCGAGCCTCAGTACTTCCATGCCTACTAATTTCGGCTCGCTCGATTCGGGTAACAATGAAGGAAGTGCCTCGTTACCTATTACGACCTGGTGCTCGTTGTATCCGTGCTCATAACCCGCACACCAGTACGGCTTCGATCCAACGTGCCTGTATGTGTGTCCAACTTGCGGCACATCGACGAACTGGGTTCGTGAAAATCCACCGGAGTGATCGGCAGCTTCAACCTGAATCAGTGGCTGGGGTTCATTGTGAGGTCTATCACTGTTTTTAGCAAAAACAGTGTTCCCGCCCTTGGTCGATCCGTTCAGAGCGACCATCGTGTCGCACGATTCATCCCAATCTCTGGAGTAAGGCGGTTTCGTATGGTGCATTTTCATATTGTTATTTCTGGCGGCGATGTTTACTTACGAGTTAGCGCGTACATCGCTGAAATATTCGAACGCTGTATTCGGCCGAATCTTACACATCGCATTAACCATAATTTAGATCATTCACATACACCGCAATCTATCTTGATTTACGTGCAGGCTCGTTATCGGCAACCGATCGACCGAAGTACATTATTCTCGACGCATACAACCCGAATCTTATCAACGTTGTTCTAAGCGCTGAACTGTGGACGGAGCTGTTTTTGTGATGCAATGTTGTGATTCAAGAAATCGACGGTAGTATCCAAGTTACGTTCATGGATCCCGAAGTGATTCAGGGTTAAACTCAAAACTCCACGAAATACCACACCACGTACGACCCCAAAGATCAGCTCACAAGAGTTGCAAATAGCATCCCAAAGTAGCGACTTTACACACCATTTCTCGTAAAACCCGATAAGCTGTCGCCGCAGTCGTTTTTGGATATGGCTGCACACGAATGTCGGGGGCGTAAAAGTATGGCCGGTAGGAAAGTTCTCGTTCTGGGCGGTGGTTTCGGAGGAGTGCAGGCTGCGATCAGCGCACGCGCATTTCTGGACGCTACTCATGAAGTAACGATCGTCGATCGAAATAGAGTGTCGCATCTTTGTGGAATGAACCCACTATTGATAGTTGGTGAACGAGACACCGACAAAACTGGCAGGTCGCTGGGTCGACTTGCTAATCGCGGTATCAAGTTCGTCGAAGCGAACATCGACGCTATCGACACGACAGGCCAGAAGGTCGAAACATCGGCTGCCACACTAGATTACGACTATCTAGTTATTGCACTCGGTGCCGCATACGACTGGGATGCCGTCCCTGGTGCGAAAGATGCCTACTCGTTCTACGATTTTGACTACGCCCGTCACTTGCGACGTCGTCTTAGTCGACTGAAGCGAGGCAAGATCGTTATTGCCGCCGCGAAGCCGCCATATAAATGCCCGCCTGCACCATTCGAAACAGCCATGATCCTCAACTGGTGGGCTAAGAACAAAGGCATTCGAAAAGACCTAAAAATTTCAATTTATATTCCCGAACCTGGGCCACTCGGTGTAGCCGGTAAAGAGGCATCGATACGAGTTCGAAGCGCTCTAGACCAACGCGGAATCGAACTTGTCACCGGGGCTGGAGTAACCGAAGTTTCAGCTAACGGCAGGGAAGCGTCGTTCGCCGATGGCTCGACGACTACCGCCGATATCATCGCAACGGTTCCAGTTCACAAAATGCCAGATATCGTAGCTGCAAGCGGCGTCTCTGGCGGCAAGCCGTGGGTTCCTGTGAACAAGACCAATTTGGAAACAGCCACTTCCAACGTATTTGCAATTGGTGATGTGAACGTTGTGCCATCGGGAGATTTCGCCATTCCAAAAGCTGGCGTATTCGCCGCGGGTCAAGGCATGAAGGTCGGCGAGGTAATCGCTAGCCGAATTAACGAAACTGGAGAACCAGAGCCATATGACGGTGTTGGCTTCTGCTACATGTCGTACTCTGGCGGTCGATCAGCTACCGTTGGCGGCGAGTTCTTAGCCGAGGGGGGGCCCGATACGATCCTTAGCGAACCGACCGTATCTGGCATGAAGAGCAAGGATCGATTCGAGCGAGATTGGCGCAGTTTCAAGATCTAAGCCCGTCAACGCCGTTTCGCTGTTCAAGTTCGACATCTCAAATAAGAAAGTTTTTCCAATGATTG
>JABIHL010000099.1 GCA_018649665.1 Chloroflexota bacterium
AGCAGCGAGCAACACTCACTATGCCCAAATCGACACAAACATGGCTAGGAAACAACTGAACTGCCTCAGGCTCGGCATAAGTTCTATTGCCTACATACCACGCCGCGGCTACGATTGATTGCCGTGCAATCGGCCGAACAGGTCTTGATAGCGCAGTAAGTGGATGCCAATGCCGAGGTAGCTCAGTTGGTAGAGCAATGGATTGAAAATCCATGTGTCGGCGGGTCGAGTCCGCCCCTCGGCACCACGTATGCAAACTAAGAAACGGTCAGCTTCATTTATTTTGGGGCTGACCGTTTTTTGTTTTGACAACAATTCTGACAACAACTCGATCCAAAAGAGGGCATGCCAGCCACTTCGAACGTGAAATTGGATTTGGTGGGTAGTTCTGGATTCAAGTCAGCTCACGAAGCACAACAGCAACGTGTCATTTCGTGCCTCTCAACGCACTGATTTTTGATTGCCAATTTGTGTGTATGAGTGTGTCGATTTTACAGGCAATGCACAGCGTTGCGGTTCGATGTATCGATCCGATAAAGACTATCCGCAAGGCATCTCTCACAACTTACTCACGATGTCGTAGTTAATATTGTGAAATTAATCATAAGAGTATATGTATATTCGAATAAAGAAGAAGGAATATGTATATGGACGAGCTAAAAGAGACTCTTTACGACCTGCATGCACGCATCATGAAGGCTCTTGCACATCCCCGTCGTTTGATGATTATGGATCAACTTCACGAAGGGCCCAAGACAGTCTCGGAATTGGTTGCGCTACTGGATTTACCGCAGGCGAACGTATCGCAACATCTGGCGGCGATTCGTGAGCAAGGAATAGTTGTGGCTCATCGTCAAGGCAACACGGTTTCTTACTCGTTGCCTGATCTCAGAATTGTCGAAGCATGCGATCTCTTCCGTGGATTTTTGGCAGACAGAATCCGGAAGAACCAGAATCTTGCAGACCAAATGGAATTGATCAGAACGACCTGATCACAAAATCTATTCTAAGCGGCTGGGGAGGAATTACATGACTCAAGTACAAACAATTCCAACACCCGAGGAATTTCAATCAGTGGTGTCCGAGACGGCACCTAAGAAACTCTCGATGGTTGTTTTCAGTGGTGATATGGACAAGGCAATGGCCGCGTTCATCATCGCAACCGGAGCCGCCGCGTCGGGCATTCAGGTCACGATGTTTTTCACATTCTGGGGCCTAAAACTCATACAAGACGGTAACCGGACTGGTTCGAGTCTTTTCGGTCGAGCCATGGGCGTGATGAATCGTGGTGGGATCGACCGTGCAGGTCCTTCCAAGTTCAACTTCCTTGGTATGGGCCGCTGGATGTTCAAAAAAATGATGCGATCGCACAACGTAGCTTCACTTCCTGAACTCCGTGAAATGGCTATCGATTTGGACGTCAGGATGATTGCCTGCCAAATGAGTATGGATGTGATGGAAATTCCGAGAGAGACGCTAATACCAGAAGTGCTAGAAGTCGCTGGTGTCGCAACGTTCATCGAGGAATCACAACAGTCGCAATCGACATTGTTCATCTAACACCAATGTCGTTGGAACCTGAGTACAGGAGGAAAACAAATGACGCTCGGAACACCAGACATAACTCTCGACCTTGAAGGAATGCTGTGTCCTATTCCTATCGTAAAGGTCGCAAAGGCGTTGAAAACAATGGATGTTGGATCAGTACTCCAGGCCACCGCGAGTGACCCTGGCGTGCTTATCGACATCCCGGCTTGGGCGAGAACAACTGGCAATGAACTTCTCTCTATTGAGCGTGAAGACAAAATTATTACGTTCCAAGTGAGAAAACTGTCATGACGACCTTTGAAATCGGCAGTCTTGCGGTTCTTGTCATCGGCATTGTTTTGCTGCTTTACGGAACCGCAAGAATCCTGAGTGTGACGAACAGACGTCCGTTCAAAATCGACGTGGCGCCCAAACGTGGATCGGCAATGCGTGGCGTTGCCTATGCGTTCACCCTCGGGATGGCGCCGTGGGCTAAAGAGAGCACACGCCGGCACCTAATCGCATACGTGCGAGGAATAGTGTTCCACACAGGTGTGTTCGGCGCTCTGGCTGTTCTAGTGGCATCGCCATGGATGTGGCAATGGCCAGAGGTGATTCGAATTGCAGCTGCTGTAGTTCTCGCAGTAGGGGCAGTGGCGGCTGCAGGTGGGTACTGGATACGACTGACAGATGAAGCTGTGAGAAGGGTGAGCACACCTGACGATTACTTTTCACTTGGACTCGTAACCGTTTTCATTGCAATCGCATCTACAGCATGCGTGGTGGAATCAATTGTCCCAGGATTCTGGATTATCTCAGGTGTCGTTTTGGCTTATCTGCCGGTTAGCAAGCTCAAACACAGTATTTACTTCTTCTACACGCGATTTCAGTTTGGAACATTCTTCGGGCACCGAGGTGTCCTCAAGATTTCACGGAGAGAGCAATGAAAGAAACTATTTCACCCAAACTAAAAGAGCAGTTCGGGAAATTGATCGATCGTCGACTCATGGCCTCGCTTGAGGCGTGTGTTCGATGTGGAATCTGTGCCGAATCGTGTCACTACTACCAGGCCGACCCGAAACCGGAGAACACCCCGTTCTTCAGGGCAGAGCAGGTTCGGTCGGTATATCGATCTATGTTCGATCCGATTGGGAAGATTGCTCCGCACTGGGTGGGTGCTAAACCGGCGACGCAAGAACGCATGAAAGAACTCACCGATATGGCGTTCACAAAATGCACGCTGTGTCGCCGTTGTACCGTCAACTGTCCGTTTGGTGTCGATACCGCAGCGATCATGCGATCGGTACGAGCGGTGGCATCGGCGAATGGCGAAGCTCCGGAAATCTTGACTCAGCTCGCTGATGCGTCGATAACCCGGGAAGAAAACATGGATCTATTCAAGGATATTTATCTTGAACAGATCGAGATGTTGGAGGAAGAGCTCCAGGAACTGTCGGGTGATTCAACTGCGAGAATTCCGATCGAAGTTCAAGATGTTGACGTCTTGTACGTAGCACTATCAGGTGCCCACACGATTCTTCCCGCAGCAAGACTGTTCCATGAGACCGAAACTAACTGGTGTCTGAGTATGTTCGAAGCTGCGAACTATGGCTTGTTCATTGCTGATACGGCAAAAGCAAAACGCATTACTGATCGAATCGTGAAAGAGGCAAAACGACTCAACGCTAAAAGAGTTGTAGTGACCGACTGTGGTCACGCTTACACGACGCTTCGTTGGGAGGCGCCCAACTGGTACGGCGAGCCATTCCCGTTCGAAGTTACGAGTTTGATCGAGATGATCGCTGGATGGATTACCAAGGGAACATTGCAAGTTGATCCTTCACGGAATCCTGAGTCTGTTACTTATCACGACTCGTGTAATCTCGGACGCATCAGCGGTTTGATCGAAGAGCCTAGGATCATCTTGCGTGCGGTCTGTGAAGATTTCCGTGACATGACACCGAACGGGGAGAAAAACTATTGCTGCGGCGGTGGGGGTGGATTGGTGGCGATCGAAGAGGCTACAGAAATACGCCTCAAGGCCGGGAAGCCCAAAGCCGATCAGATCAAAGCCACTGGCGCAGAGTTTGTTGCAGCCTCCTGCGACAACTGTCGAATTCAACTTGGTGAGATTGCAACGAACTATGGTCTTGGAACGCAGGTGACCGGTTTACCGGAACTTGTGCTGAATGCGCTTGTTCCAAATACCAGGATCGTCTGAGACCATACGAGATCATCGAACAGACCAGTAATATCGACATGAGTTACGCCTGTTCGACAACGATAAAGTGATGTACTGGTCATCAGCTGGCCAGCGATATTCTGTGAACGGCACACAAGACAATGAGAAATACAAAACGTAGTCGCCGAAACGGTCTGAATAGATCTCAAGCGCGTCGCGCAGACAGCCCACAG
>JABIHL010000100.1 GCA_018649665.1 Chloroflexota bacterium
ATCCTTCATCTCATCACTGAACAGATCGCCAACTTCCATACCCATGGCTCGAACCACTGGAGCGCCTGCGGAGTTGGAATACTCGAGGGCGCCTTCTGGTGACATGCGCATCACAGGATTGGGGTTCAAGTCGGGGAATTTGTTGAGCACCTTCATAGCGGTGATATCGGTTCCGTAGACGTTGATGCAGTTGAACTCGAACACTTCCACGATCTTCAGCGAGAGAACTCTCTCATCATGTCGACAGGAACTACGTCGCCCGTCTTCGCATTTACTGCCTTGCAAACAACATCGCTGGCGGGGTTGGCGTATTCCAGCACACCATCGTGATTTATTCGAAGGACAGGGTTCGGATTCTGATCAGGGAACTTGTTCATCGCAATTCGAGCGGTGATGTCTGATCCGTAGATATTTGTTATTTCAAATTCTGGCGTGTAGACCGGAAGCAGCGAGAAAGTTCGACCTTCGCCGCTAACCAACAAAGGTTCGTCCGTTACCTCATTACACACATCTTCAATTGACTTGATCAGTTCCGGCTTCAGTCGCTCACCAACACCAGTCCCCATCGCCTTAACTACTAGATCGGCAGCATCGTTTGCGTAATCCAACGTGCCATCACCAGTCATTTTCATCACAGGGTTAGGGTTCAAATCAGGGAATTTGGTCAGCACTTGCATCGCAGTTACGTCTGTGCCGTAAACGTTGATGAAACCCTGATCTTTGTACATAACGGGCAGAAGCGAATAAGTTTTGACCCCGGCGGTGATATTGAACGAGCCGCCCAAATCTCGGTCAGCTTCTTTCATAAGACGCTCGAACAGTTCTTCAGGAACTTTTGAATCGTTCGAAATGCCAAGCGCAGAGGTTATCGGCTGGCTAGCGTCGTTCGAATAGAGCAAGTCGCCATCGAAAGAAATTCGCAGAACGGGGTTGGGATTCAGATTTGGGAACTTGTTGATCGCCTCAAGCTGGTCACGAAGTCGGCTGTGTGCATCCGCATTGGCCCGGCGTGCCGATCCAACGACAGTGGCACTCGTTAGTAGTGAAACCGTGAATGGCACCATCACCGTCAACGGAATCTGCCATGCCATCCTCGACGTCCACTCGCCGGCTATGAGCGATGCGCCCTGGGTGATGGCGACAAGCGTGGTCCCCACGACTACTGCCGTTTTGAGTGCTCTTCGTATGACTCGACCGTCGCGTAAATCGCTCAGCCAGATTCGCGTCTGCATGTTTAACAACTTGGTGAATTCGTCCCTAGAACCGGAGTCGAAGCTTACCGGAAATCACTGCTACTTGTGTTCATTACGGCAGGGATTCTGGGTAGGCAGCCCCTGCAGTCGGTCGGTTAGATTCAACCGCAACGAAAAGGGCGCGTGAATTAACTCATAAACAGCATGAACTACCGTTACCCTGCCCTGAGCACATTAAGTTTCCAAAATCCCCAACGCCCAATCGAGCGCTATCTCACTCATGTCCAACCGATCGAAAACTCTCGGAATCTACGCCTGGCCTCCACACATTCAAGCTGAAGGTGTGAACGCCGTTCTCGATAATCTGCAGTCGATAGGCGCTACTTCCGTATCGACCTCCACCTACGTTGCTGAACCCGCAATCGATGGCGAGGGCGACCGGCGCGAACCGCCGCAGAACGGCAACAAGGGATTGGTGAGAGAGATAGATCGTCCGCTTTGGGGACGCAAGGCGCTTTACTTGCACACAGGGCCGAGCTTCAGCCACGATTCGAAGCTGTACGACGGCATGAAATATGCCCCAGAGGCACCGAACGATCTAACTCGCAAGCACGGCGATGTGATTCACAATTTCCTTGCTGAAGCCAATAAGCGGGGCCTCAAAACCTATATCCAGACCTCACCTTCACGACTTCCGACACTGCGAGATGGCGTCGACGAATCGGAACGACTTGCCGACACCCCACGGCTTCCGTTCGGCAAACTTCCCGCTAACCGAATGGTGAATTTCGCTTCTTTAGCTAGCCCCGCCGTGGTCGATTTCATGGCTGCTGAAACTGCAGACATCATCGCAGAATATCCCGAAGCTGACGGCTTGTTGTTAGATCGAATGGAACAGAGTTTTTATACGTTCGACGATGCATTCGTCGACTACGGCTCGCACGCCCAAAAGGCTGCCGAAAAGTACGGCCTAGATTTCGAATCGATAAACGGAGCAGCTGGCGCTGCCCTTCAGCACTTTGCTTCGATCACCAACGACGAGCTTGATTCTGTGCAGTCGAAAATCGACATCCCAATCGCATTCCCGGGCTTGGCTCAAAACGATTCAAGCAGCGGGCAATCGTTGAATGACGCTATGAAGCTTCGCTCTAAAACGGCGAGCCACTTGCTCAAGACGATCCGTGAATCAGCCGACTCAGTACGCCCGGAAGTCGAACTAATCCCAATCACATTCCCGCCACCGCTATCTTTGCTTACAGGGGTCGACTTTTCGAAGTATTCGAAGTACGCCGATGCGGTGATGATCAAATTCTTCACCATGCACTGGCCACTGATCGTGACTTACTGGACCGAAGGCATCACAGCGATGAATCCTACGCTTGACCCCAATAAGGTCGCCCGAGCAGTTTCGATTGCCCTCGAGCTCGAAGATGTTCCTTCTACGAACGCCGGTGATTACGCATACCCCGAACCCGATACACCACACCGTGCCGGAACCAATGCTCAGATAAGCAAAATCAAAGTCGCAACAAAACAGGCAAAAAAGATGCCGATCCTGCCATCCGTTCATGGTTATGGACCGTTAGAAGATGTGGAGCGTCGATGGCGAATTGGTTGGGAGACCGGTGATTCGGGCATGTGGGTCAACAGGTACGGCTACTTGAGTGAGCCTAAATTGAACCTATTGAAACGTGTAATTTCTTAACGATTTCTTCATTACATGCGCCTATCGGCTCTCGGTTTGAACTCGATTTCGGGTTATTGTTGTTTATCTTAATTTTCTGACGGACGCAGCTTGTTCGTAAATCTTACTGTCAGAACGACTGCAGGAGCAAAACCAAAACATGCCTGACTGGTGGCTGGAAGCGACTTTACCGACCGTTGTGTTCGGTTTCTTGCTCGTGCTCTGGGTATTTATTCCTGCTCCCGACGGTGAATCCGATTTCGGAAGTCGATTGCGCGACAGGTTCCGCAAATAATGTTTGCTACTGCCGATCGTAAACGACTTCTTGTCGGTCTCCTACTTCTCGCCGTAATCATGGGCCTGTTTCTGGCGTTCAACCGACTGCCGAAAATTGGCATCGTTGGTGAAGATCTCGACGCCGTGCAATCGCCGACCAGCCAATGTTTCCAGGGCTTCTGTATCGAACGTGATCCCGGCGTAAGCTTCACAACTCGCTGGATCAAATTTTCGATCACATACCTTCGCTTGGTAACTGTCGGAATGACGTTCGCATTCATCACTGCAGGTCTTGCCGAAGCGTTCCTATTCTCAAAATCTATCAGTAGCGGTCTTCCGACTGCCGGCGTGTTCCGTAGAACAGTTCAAGGAACTGTTACCGGTGGAATGATGAACCTGTGCTCGGCGTGTATCGTGCCGGTGTCATCGGCATTCCATAGAAGAGCCAGCATCGAAGGCGCAATAGCGATGGTGCAGGGTTCAACCACCCTGAATATTCCCGCGCTCGCAATGGTCTTCTTTGTGTTTAGCCCTGTGCTTGGCTTCAGTCGATTAATTCTGGCGATAGTTGGTGCGCTAATAATCGGACCGATCGTAGTTCTGAGTGTCCGACGTGATCGAGTGAAGAACGTCGAGATTCCAGACACCTATCAGGAACCAGTCGATCAAGCCGGCTGGGGTGAAGTGCTTGCTCCAGCGTTCAGGCACTGGGCGAAGGCAAGTATTGGCTATGCCATCCGTCTTTCACCAATCATGATCTTCGCCGGGTTCGCCAGTGGTCTCGCAATCCAATGGCTCAGCCCTGAAGTTATCGCCACCTATCTGGGTAACGATGTTCGAGGCGTGCTGCTGGCAGCAACGTTTGGTGTGCTCATCAACGTTCCGCTTCTATTTGAAATCCCGCTTGTTGCCCTGCTGTTGCTTTTGGGAATGGGTACGGCTCCTGCCGCTACCCTGCTGTTCGCAGCTGCAGCTGGTGGCCCAGTTACGTTCTGGGGGCTCGCCAAACTGATGCCTCGCAAAGCACTGGCGACTTTCGCCGGGGCGACTTGGGCTGTCGGTGCGCTTGGTGGCATTTTGGTTCTAGTTGGCGGCAATTATTTCTGGGAAGAAGCTGGGCTAAACGACCGCTTGGCGAAGGCGTCTGAGTCGCGAACGGTCGAGGAATTGTTCCTCGCTTCGGGCGCAGATCCTGTAGATCTGGCCGACTATCCGTTGGTTCTAGACGGCATTCCAGCAAGCGACGAATTTGCTCCATTCCAGAACATCGCTCCGCTAATTGGCACCGATGCGCTGATCGAAAATAGATATCCCGGCGTAGCGATATTCGACTTCGACCGTGACGGTGATCAAGATTTCTATGTGACCTCTGGCGAATCGAACGCTGCCTTCCAGATCACCCGCGGTGGTCCAAACAAGCTATTCAGGAACGATGGCGACAACATCTTCACCGAGATCGCCGATTCAGCTGGCGTAGCAGCGCCAACACACAACTCGACCGCGGTCGCAGCTTGTGACTTGGACAACGACGGATTCCAAGATCTGTACGTTGGTGCGCAGGGACGTATCGGCGACAATCTCGACTACCGATCGGCTGCCCAAATTCCCGCTCTTGCCGCTGTAGTACAGGATCGACTATTCCACAACAACGGTGACGGAACGTTCACAGATATCACTGCCACGGCGTTTGGCACGCAAGCTAACCCTCGTTCAGCTGCCAGCATCGCTTGTGGCGACCTAGACAACGACGGATGGCTGGACCTATACGTTGGTAACCGAGCCGATCAAGATTTCGTGCGATTCGACACTTCACGCCACCATGGTCATTTCAACACGTTCTTCCACAACAATGGCGATGGAACGTTCACCGACCAAACTGTCGAATCAGGACTCGTCTCACCTCCCATTCGAATGCGTGACATATCGGGCAACCCGATCGTCTACTCGGCTCCCGGTAACACGACCATCGAGGGATTCGATATCAGTGTCACCGACGCCAACGGCAACATCGTGGGAGACCCAGCGGGTCAAACATGGACGACGTTGATGTTCGATCACGATAGTGATGGCGATCTTGATCTATGGATCGGAGACGACGGCGATCGACTCAAGGTTTACCGAAACGATTCGAACCCGGCCGGAATTACTTTCACGCCTATCGAAGAGCTACTTGGTATCGACCAGATGGGTCAGTGGATGGGCTTTGCGCTGGGTGATTACGACGGAGACGCCGATCTAGACGTGTTCGTTACCAACATGGGCTTCCAACCGCTGGAACGTCCGTGGCCCGGCGTGCCTTCGGCCGACTGCGCCTACTATCACTCGACCAGCACTGGCACTTGCTTCCACGCGCTGATCGAAAATCGGGTGAACGAGGAATCGGAGCCTAGTCGACCGGGTGCATTCGCATTCGTCACAGGCGAAACGATTGTTTCTCCTTCGGGCATCATTCCGCCAGCTTCACTTGGCGATGAATTCGAGGCGCAAAACGAAGCTCAAATAATCGGTCTTGAAGCCTACGAATTCGGCTTTGGTACTGCGTTCTTCGATATGGACAACGATGCCGACCAAGATTTGTACTGGCTCGGTTCAATTGCGGCTCGTGGCGAAGGTCCTCAGGGTGATGTCGCTCCCGGCGTAGGTCGCTTGCTGCAGAACGACGGGAACGGCTCTTTCGCTGATATCACCGCTGAAGCCCGGATTATCGATTCGCTTGCTGTCGACTACTCAATTCTCGATCCAGAAGACAACAACTTCAACGCACGTAAACAGCGTATCGGCGTCGAGTTCCACGAGAACGGCAAGGGAGTCGCTGTCGGCGACCTAAACGGCGATGGATTCATCGACGTAATCGGCACTAACAGCAACGGCGAGACATTCGATGCCGACGGAGAACGAGCCGTGGCGAGTGGTCCGTTGTTCGTGTGGATG
This sequence comes from Chloroflexota bacterium, assembly GCA_018649665.1. Lineage (GTDB taxonomy): Bacteria > Chloroflexota > Dehalococcoidia > Lucifugimonadales > Lucifugimonadaceae > Lucifugimonas. The sequence goes on from JABIHL010000100.1 coordinate 6,085, forward strand.
AACAGCGGTAACGACAACAGCTGGATATCGTTCCGACTCACTGGCGGGATGAGCATTTCGAGCACTGGATCAAACGCCGATGCTATCGGTGCGAAGATCATCGTGACTCACGCCAGATACGACGGTAAAGAAGTTACTCAGGTGAAGGAAATTCTTGGTTCGTCGAGCTTCCTATCGATGAGTTCAACCGATGCACACTTTGGTATCGGGAACGCTGAATCTGTGTCGGTAAGAATCGAATGGCCAAGCGGTCGAACGATGAACCTGACAGACCTAGAACTCAACAAGCTCCACGAAATCAATGAGCCTGCGAGCTAGTAATTCTAGCTACTCGGTTTGATCCGGGCGTTTCGGCTTGGTGAGAATCGCCAGCACGAGTCCAATCAGCGAGAATATCGTCACGAGCAAGTAGGCAAATTTCCAGCCGTTCATAAACGATTCACTAGCTGGTTCGTTGCCAGTGATTTTGTTCAGCGGGATGTCGAAACCATCGGCAACCATGATGCCCACGACGACAGCCGATGCAATCGCTTGCCCCGCCACGTTACCAACGTTCCGTGTCAGGTTCGTTAGTGCGCCAACAACTCCGAACGATTCCTTTGGCACGCTTCCCAAAATCGTGCTGTTGTTTGGTACTCCCCAGAGTCCCATTGCTAGTCCGTTTATCAGCAACACGAAAATGACGATCCATAGCGGTGTTTCAGCTGAGAAGAACATGAACGCAACAGCGGTTGCGACCAACATTGCAAAGCCGACTATCGTGAACGGACGCTCACCGATTCGATCGCCCATTCGCCCTGACGTACTTGCCGCAGTAGCCATTCCAAGTGACGTGACAAAGATGATTGCACCAGCTGCAGCCTCTTGGATATCTCGCAGACTAATCAGATAAATCGGCATTAGGAATCTGACAGCCGTAGTACCCAAGAACCCTAAGAATCTGGTGGCGACCGCCATCGTGAAGACCAAATTCTTGAACATGCGTAGATCAAGCATTGGTGCGTCGGACTTAAGTTCCCACCAAACGAACAGCGCAAATAGCACTGCCGACGACGTCAGACCACCAAGTATCAGAGGAGAAACAATAGCCACCCCGAACGGGTTGTTGATCAAGATAACAACGACGGTAATCACGAGCCCTGAGACGATCGCGCCCACCCAGTCGAACGCCTGTTTGCCCCCGCCGCGACGCTGAAGGCTGACGATTTTCTCATCGAGAATGAAATATCCCGCGACGGACGCAATACCGATAGGGATCGTCAGCATCAGGAACAGCGACTGCCACGGCAGGAATTGAAGCACGAGACCAGCGATAACCGGACCGATAGCACCACCAATTGCTACCGAAGTAGTCTGTGCTCCGATCGCCTTTCCGCGTTCATGTGCCGGGAAAACCGAGAGAACCATAGCGGTACCGACCGATTGCCCCATGGCATTACCGATGGCTGTAAACACTCTTGCTGCGATCAGCAGTCCGAAGGTCGGAGCGAGAGACGTAAATACCGACCCACTCGCAAAAAGAACCAGCCCGATTAAGTGGACTTTCTTTCGGCCAATAATGTCGGCCATTCTGCCCATAGGCATCATGAACGCACTGATGGTCAGTCCCTGTGCGATCACCACCCAAGAAGCATTGCGCAACGTTACGTTGAACGTATCGGCGATCTGGGTCAACGCAATGAACACCATGCCCATGCTGGCTACCATCGTGAAGAAGGCGATACCGATTGCGGCAAACGCTTTCCACTTGTACGCGTCTAAATCGACAGGCTGGTCAGGCTGAGTTGTTGGTGAATTCTTTTGTTCGGTCACGCTGGGTGAATCGAATCAGGAATGTGGGCGAAAATTGGCACGGGCGTCATACTACTCCCGCCGCGTGCACACGGCGCAAGTTCAGAAGCCTAACCACGATGAATCTGCCGTCTTATGTCGCTCGCTGCTCGATCCAGTCGAGGTCGAATTCGAACCCAAATCCTGGTGCATTCGATGGAGTCAGGTAGCCGTCTTTAATCACGGGCGTTCCCGGCAACACTACGAGCTCTTCAAGCGGAACACCGGGAGGTGCCACACCTTCTGATCGCTCTGCCCACATGACCGATGACATGGCGTATGCCAGATGCTGCCCGTACGGATAGTTCGTGCTGGCGTGCGGAATCACGGTTAGGCCGTGTGCTTCGGCGAGGTGACAAATCTTGATTCCAGCAGTTAGACCACCAACCCACTGCAGATCAGGCTGGAAAATGTCGACAAGTCCATGGCTGGCAGCAAGGGCGAATGGATGTACCGAGTACCAGTGCTCCCCTGTGGCGAGTGTCTGGAAAGGAATTCGCTGGCGAAGGTTGAAGTAGCTGTCCATATCTTCAGGCAGCATGTAATCCTCAAGCCACTTGATTCGATACGGTCGTAATTGCTCAGCGAGTCGCACCATGTAATCGGTGTTCATCGACATCCAGCAATCAACAGCAATTTCTACATCAGGACCAACCTGTTCACGAGTCTTGGCGACAAGTTCTTCCGTGCGGTTTAGACCGGCTAAACCGGCGTCGGGACCTTCTCGTAAGAAGAGTTTTACAGCCTTGAAGCCGAGTTCAAGGAACCATGCAATTGAATTCTCTGTACCGTAGGAAATATCGGTATTGCTGGCGTAGCAGAAGATCTTTTCTTTCTGGGGGCCACCAATAATTTCGTACACCGGCTTATTCAGCAGCTTGCCCTTCAAATCCCAAAGGGCGTTATCGACTGCGCTGATCGCAAAGCTCGAAACGCCGGCGGTTCCATAGGCAGCCGTTGCCTTCTGCATGAGATCCCACACGCGTTCAGTCGCCATGCAGTTCTCACCCTCGATCACCGGACCAATGTGGTCGTTGATGAGCGGAACAGTCACACCGCTGTGGAGCGTGAGACCAAAGCCCCACGTTCCGTCCTCTGCAGTAACCACACAGGCGGTTCGCTTCCAGTTGTTGCCCCAATCGGCACGCTTAAGTTCTGGATAGCGCTGCATTGGGCTGACGAATCCATCGGTATCCAGCTTGGGAACACGCGGCTTGGTCGTTGCGTGCGGAGTTACATCAACCTCGATAGCTTTGACTGACCTGATCTTCATGCGGAGTTTTTCCTGTAGTGATGACGTACGGTTGGCAATTGCACGCCGGACTTTACATGAAGATCAGGCTCTATAAAGCTCTACTCGCCCCGGAACTGCTCGTCGGAATTGGCTCGCATGAAGTCCATGTTCATCTCTATGCCAAGTCCCGGAGCATCGGGTAGGTGTAATCGACCTCGTCGAACGTCGAGCGGTGTCTGGATGAAATTGTCGTAAGCAACCAAGCGGTGACGAGCTGTTTCAAGCTTGTAGAAGTTCGGCACAGTCATCATCACGTGAGCACCAGCAAGGACGTTGATCGGACCGCTGGCGTCGTGAGGTGCAATCGGCAGGTAGTACGCCTCTGCCATTGTCGAAATCTTCTTCAGCTCGGAAATTCCGCCAGTCCAGGTGACGTCAGGCTCAAGGAAGTCAGCTAGATCGTTTTCCAGAATCGTGGTGAATTCCCATCGTGTGTGGAGTCGTTCACCAACTGAAATTGGAATATCGATCTGATCTCGAACGTTCCTGAGAGCCTGATTGCTCTCAACAGGAACCGGCTCTTCCCACCAGTGGATATTCGAAGGAAAGACGCTACGTGCGAGTCGCACGGTTGTTGGCACATCGAATCGACCGTGGGCATCGATCATCAGTTCCATCTCAGGCCCGGCACCCTCACGAATAGCAGCTGTGATTTCGTTGGCTTCCGCTTCGCCCTTAGTGGTCATTCCACCGTTCAAGTAACCGTTGTTCTCTTCTTCCATGTGCGGGTAAGGATCGAACTTCATTCCCTCATGACCGGAGTCAGCAATTTCTTTAGCCTGCCGTTTCGCCTCATCAGGACCAATGTTTGGATCTGGGTGCGTGTACAGAGAAATATTTTCACGAACAGGTCCGCCAAGTAGCTCGTAAATCGGCTGATTCATCGCCTTGCCGCGGATGTCCCAAAGAGCAATATCGATACCGCTAATTGCGTTTGTCGCAGCCCCACGTGAGCCCATGTAGGTGAAGCGCCTGAATATCTTGTTCCAGATTTTTTCGATGTGGAACGGATTCTCACCAACTACCAATGGATCGAGTTGCTGCAGCACCGCACACACGGCTCGGTTGGCAACTGGATGAGTCGTGGTCACCTCTCCCCAACCGGTGATTCCTTCGTCGGTCTGAACCTCGACAAATATGTATTCGCCCTGCCGTCCGAAGTTATATGCAGCAGTGGCGAGCAGCAGCCAAGGGGTGACTTTTGTGATCTTCATTGGAGGGAACTCATTCGCTATTAGGTGATTGGTAGCCGTTCGATGGGCAACAAGTGTCACAGCGAATTGTGCTGATCACAAGTGGTACTGACGAAAAGTACGGCGAACGACGTCACGAAACGATCATGCTTCAGCAGCACCGACACTCCGGAACAGCTAATATCCTCGTCGCTTCACTATTTTCGCTGGCACATATGCCCGCAAATTTCGCTATCCACCCAATCAGTCCAGAAACGCCAGAGAAAAAACTTGTCGCCGAACTCAACTGAATCGCACAACATCGTGATCATCGGAGCCGGATCAGCCGGATTAGCGACAAGCTACTTTTTGAAAGAGCGTGGAATTGAGCACCTTGTTCTAGAGCGAGGGGACGTGGGCAATACGTGGGATGTTGAACGATGGGACGGCTTCTATCTAGTGAACCCAAACTGGGCCGTTCGCTTACCCGGCTTTCACTACACAGGAACCGATCCCGAAGGCTATCTTTCGAAAATCGAGACGATCGATTATTTGAAGGGCTACGCCAAGCATTTCGGTGCGCCAGTGAGAACTGGTGTGAGTGTCGAATCTATCGAGCAGTCTGGCGAGGGTTATCGCCTAGTGCTGCAATCGGGCGACGCTATCGATGCCAACTGTGTCGTTGTCGCCACTGGAGCATTTGGCATCCCAAAGATTCCTGACTATGCGGAAAATCTTGGCGCGTCCGTAGATCAAATGCACTCTGCTGATTACAAAAATCCCGATCAACTGGCCGAAGGTGCAACTCTGGTTGTCGGGTCAGGACAATCTGGTGCTCAAATCGCAGGAGAACTGCACGATGCCGGTCGAAAAGTATTTCTATCGGTTGGTAATGCTGGCAGGCGCCCTCGTCGATATCGCAGCCGTGATTCATCTTGGTGGAACTACACGATGGGCAGTTTCGACAAAACTATCGAGAACGTTGAATCGGTTGACGACGCTCGATACGGATCTTCATCGCACACCAGTGGAGCACGTGGCGGACACAACATCTACCTGCGCCAAATGGCGAAAGATGGCGTAACTCTCGTTGGTCCCGTCACAGGGGCTGAGGGTGGCACGCTTTCCCTCAGAACCGACCTTGCAGATATTTTGAAGGCCGTCGACGATCATCCTATTCAGTGGAAAGCAAATGTCGACGCTTATATCGAGAAGCACGGCATTCAAGTTCCGCTCGACGATGTGGTAGATCCTCCAAATATCGAAGATTGGCCAAAGGGCAATGCTCCGAGTTCGCTTGATCTTCAGGCGGCCGGAATCACGACAATAATTTGGTCGACCGGTTTCAAGTACGACTTTGATTGGATCAAGCTGCCGATTACCGGCGAGCACAACTATCCGATCCAACATCGGGGAGTGACCGAATACCCAGGTTTATATTTCATGGGACTTCAGTGGATGTTCGGCTCAAAATCGGCGCAGTTCATCGGAGTTGGCGAAGACGCTGAGTACGTTTCAGGTCACGTCGCCGATAAATTTGGGTAATTTTTCCTTAGCGACTCGCGTCGGTTCGTGATCGGCATATGCCCACATTTGTTTTCCCGAGTGCCGCCACTTAACCAAAATCGCCCGTGGGCAATTGAATGACCACGGGCGATTGTTTATCTCTCTAGACAGACTAGCGAACTAGTCAGCAGGAGCCGGTTCCGGAGCACTCTTCGCCGAGGGAACAGCCGGAGACTGTCCTTCAATCGAGATGTTTGGAATCCACTCAAGCCAGCTTGGCAAGTACCAAGCATGTCGACCCAGAATTCGCATCACGCTCGGTACGAGCAGCGATCGAACGATGGTTGCATCGAGCAATACCGCAGCACCCAGGCCGAATCCCATCGACTGGAAGAATGCGATATCGCCAAGAGCGAAACCACCGAACACTGCGACCATGATCAATGCTGCACCAGTGATGATGCTGGCTGTCTTTCGAAGTCCAAACACAACCGATTCGGAAGCGAGCCCCGTCTCGTCGTAGCGTTCCTTGATTCGACTCAGCATGAACACGTGGTAGTCCATTGAAAGTCCAAACAAGATGCTGAACATAAACAACGGTAACCAGAATTCAATTTGATCGACTTGTTCGAAACCGAACACATCGATCAGGAATCCCTTCTGGAACACCAGAACTACAAGTCCGTAGGCTGCACCAACCGAAAGCAGGTTCATCAGGATCGAAGCGATGGAAATCGTGATCGACCTAAATGCCAGCAACAGCAGGATGAAGCTCAAGCTGAGCACCGAAGCGAACACAACTGGGAGGTACTCGTCGGTGATTTTCACCGAGTCGACAATCTCAGCTGGGCCACCGCCGACTAGTACCTCGTATGAATCTTCTGGCACTCCAGCGAATGCTTCGGGAACAAGAACGGATCGCAGATCACGGATTGTGTTCAGCGCCTTCTGCCCCTGTGGATCACCAGGAATTGGCGATCGCAACGTTGCGAGATTCACACTAGGTTCGATTCGAATTTCAGGCGCCTGTAGCCCGTTGTCGGGGTTCATAGCCTGTTCGAGATTAGCGATAGCTGTGGAGAACTGTTCTGAACCGACGTCACCATCGATAGCCACAACTGCCTGAGCGTCAGATCCGAAGCCGAATTTTTCGTCGAGCGTCTGGAATCCAACTTTGGCGGGTAATCCATCAGGTAGTACAGAAATTCCGCTCGTTCCCTTTTCGAGATCGAGGTAGAAGTAAGCGAGGATTAGAAGCACTGCAGAAGCTGCGATCAGGCTCATCCATGGACGTCGCATTACATTGACCGTAATTGCGTTCCACATACCCGACTGAGCTTCAGGATCGATTTCTTTTTCTTCGCCATATATGGCTGAGAATTTGATGTTGCTGAAGCGGCGTACGAGTGTCAGCACAATCAGAATCAACATCACGCCAGCCGAGACCATGATCACGTCAGGCCCAAATCCGGCCGTCAACGACAGAATCACAACTCCGACAATGAACGCTCCTGCCGTTATTGGAAGAGGTGCTTTTACTGCTCGAACCTTGTCACCAAGAATTCCGATAATCGCCGGGAGCAATGTAACTCCGACTATCACTGCAACGAACACAACCAAAATCGATCCGACACCGAACGCCTGGAAGGTGCGTTCTGGAATGATCAACATACCCAGCATCGCCAACACCACGGTAAGCCCACTGAATACAACTGCTCGGCCGGCAGTGCCTCCAGAAGCTTCGATAGCGGCTTGCTTGTCTAGTCCGCGTTCACGTTCTTCTTTGTAGCGAGACAGGATGAAGAGTGAGTAGTCGATACCCACGGCTAGTCCCATCATCGAAAGAATGTTCGGCACGAACTCGTTGAGTTCCATGAACTGCCCAACAATGGCGGTAAGTCCGATAGCCGTAAAAATTGCCACGATTGCGAGAATGATCGGTATAAACGCCGAAACTACGGCTCCGAATACCAGCGCCAAAATGATTAGCGCAATGGCGACACCGATAGTTTCACCAGTTACAAGATCGCTCTCTGCGAGTTCACTAAAGGTGTGTTCAATACTGGCGTTACCGATCATGTAGACCTCGAACTGGTCGTCGGTAAATTCTTCAGTGACGTGCAACAGCGTTGTGATATCGCCGGCATGTTCATCAAACACTCTTATCGTAGTAAGTAGAGTCGTGCCGTCTTCTGACACCATTCCCTCGTAGTCGCCGAAGGCGCCGTCCATCACTTCAACGTCGTCCGCCATTTGGGCAGCCGCAAGAGCATCACCAAAATCGGCAACTCGCTGATCGAATGCTGCATCGCCGGGGTTTAGACCGTTGGCGAGGATTAGTACAAATTCGCCGGAAGTCTCTGGCCCGGTTTGCTCTTCCTCTTGTTCGTTCGTGCCATCAAGTTCGCCAAAGCGGTCGCTGATAAGCATTTGAGCACGTTCGTACTCAAGGACTTTCGTAGGGCCTTGTTCGCCTTCAAGTGCGCTTTCCAGCATTGTGCTGGCTAACCCAAACGCAGCAACAAGAACCAGAATCCACCCGGCAACGACCCACCATGGTCGCCGACCGCTGAAACCAGCTATACCTTCAACAGAAACTCTCATCATTGCCCCCGACTATTTTAGAAAAACAGTAATGCGTGCGTGTGATCGAATAAAAATTCAGCAATCAACTTTGAACCGTTCACTCCAAAATGTCGAGTCACACGTGGCGCTAACGGTGTTGAGTCGGGTGTTCCCCAGTTAGTAATTGGTTCGACACCGCACAAAATTGTAGTTTCAAAACCAGCGAATGAATCCCCATTAAGGGGTATTTGTGAGTAGATATTGATCTGCGTATGCGTGAAAATCCGCTGCTGTACAACGCCTATCCACTAGGTAACCAGAGTTACACTTTTTGGTCGTGACATCACAGAACGACCCCACCTCCACTGCCCTTCCTCGCGTAGCCAGAACTCCCTTTTACTACGGGTGGGTTGTGCTCGCTGTTGCGGCTCTTGGGAGTTTCGCCTCTGCACCGGGTCAAACGTTCACGTTCTCGGTGTTCCAAGATTCGTTCATCAATGATCTGAATCTATCGTCGACATCTGTATCGACGCTCTATCTATTCGGATCACTGACTGCTGCTGGAATGATCATCTTCATCGGGCGCAGTCTCGATAGGTTCGGGCCTCGTCGAATGATGGTATTCGCCGTCGTCTGTCTCGGACTCGGTGCCATGTGGTTATCGCAGGTCAACGCCACGTGGCAATTGTTCGTCGGATTCGCCATTATGCGAACAATGGGTCAGGGCGCACTGAGCCTGATTCCAGCGACGATGGTTTCCGTGTGGTTCATCAGAAAACGCCCAATGGCTCTTGCAATCATGGGGCTTGGCGGAGCGGTTGCCAGCGGTATTTACCCTTTCTATGGCGCAACGCTCATCGACGAATTTGGCTGGCGAACTGCGTGGACAGTTATTGCCGTAACGGCTTGGGCTCTACTAATAGTTCCAGCGATCGTATTCATTCGTACAAGCCCTGAATCGATCGGGATACTGCCTGACGGCGATAAACCGAAGCCAGCAGCAGACTCCGATAAAACAGAAAAGAAGACCGAAGATCGAGAACACGCTTGGACGGTCAAACAGGCGACCAGATCGCGAATATTGTGGTTGCTGATATTCGCCGGATCCGCCCAATCGTTAGTAGGAACAGGCGTTGCATTTCAACAGGTGTCGATCATGACTTCCAAAGGCCTCAGCATCGGAGCAGCGGCGGGTGTATTCGGAATCATGGCTCCAACCGCGATCGCCGGACAATTCATCGCTGGTTATTTGGCGAACAGGTTCCAAGTCAGATACTTGATCGCTGTAGGCCAGGGTGGATTGGTGCTAGCGATGATCGTACTTCTCAACACGGGCGAGCTTTGGCATGCCTACGCATACGGAGTTGTACTCGGGTTGAATCAAGGCTTTTTGATGAACCTTAATCAGATAGTTTGGCCAGCATATTTCGGGCGCAAGCATCTGGGCAGCATAAAGGGTGTTGCGAACTTTGGAATGATGGCTTCAGCAGCGCTTGGACCGCTCCCTCTGGCGTTATCGATCGACCAAACAGGTTCGTACACCATTGGTCTTTACGCCTACATGGCACTGCCACCATTGTGCGGACTCGCAGCGATTTTGGCAGGCAGGCCACGCCGAGCTCCACGGACTTCGATGAAGGCAACCGCATAGCTCTTCGCTGCTTGGATTCTCACGCGTGAACGCTAGGCAATTCGACTTTGTGCGGTATCTTTCACGGTTTTCACAGTCCACCTCAGCCTCGACTGATGTACAGTTCGGCGAAATTCTCACGAACACATTCGACCAAAGGGTGATTGATCACATGACCGAAATGACTGGCGGAAAATTTCTTGCCGACACGATGCACGGGTACGGCGTAACTCACTTCTTCTTTATGCCGGTGATCGTCGATGACTCGATGGTTCGTATGGAAGAACTCGGTATTACCCGAGTGATGGCCCACAGCGAAAAGCCAGCCGCCTACATGGCCGACGGCTACGCCCGAGTCAAAAACTCGGTAGCGTTCTGTGGAGCACAGTCGGTTGGTGCAACCAACCTTGCAGCTGGCCTGCAAGACGCATATCTAGCAAGCTCTCCAGTGATTGCTCTTACGGGTCGATTGGCGCAGGAACAGCAAGATCGCCACGCCTATCAGGAAGTCGATCACGGTAGCCCATTTCAGGCCAACACCAAGTACAGCGCACGCGTAGATCGCACCGATCAACTGCCGATGTACTTAAGGCAGGCGATTCGTGAAGCCACTACCGGAACTCCCGGCCCAGCCCACCTCGATTTAGCCGGTATCGCTGGCGGTGATATCACCAAGAAAAGCGCTGATATGGAAGTGGTTATCGAAGGTCAGTTCTCGGATCTTCCACCTTTCCGACCTGAGCCAGACGCAGGGTCGGTAAACGCAGCTCTTAGCGCTTTGGCGAGCGCCGCCCGTCCAGTGATCATCGCTGGTGGTGGTGTAAAAACTTCTGGCGCAGGCAAGCAGCTAATCGAACTCGCTGAACGGCTGAACATTCCAGTCGCTACTTCTTTGAACGCCAAAGAAATGTTCCCGCCTGACCACCCACTAGCAGTAGGTGTTCCCGGATCATATTCACGAGCATGTGCCAACAAGACAGTCGCTGAAGCCGACATGGTGTTCTTCATCGGAAGTCACACCGGCGGACAAGTAACCAACGATTGGAAGCTTCCTCGTAAAGGAACCCGAATCGTTCAAATGGACATCGATGCTTCTGAGCTTGGACGTTCATTCCCAATCGAAGTCGGCATGATGTCCGACATTCAGGCTGGTCTACAGAAGATGCTCAATGCCAGCGGTGAAGTTGGTAAAGCAGCCGATGAAAAAGGACGCGCCGCCTGGGTATCTCACACTCAGCAGTTGGTTTCCGAATGGAAAGCAGGCGTTGACGATCTGTGGAATTCAGACGATATGCCTATGCGAACAGAGCGCCTAACCAAGGAACTAACCGATCATCTACCAAGTGATTCGATTCTCGTTGCTGACACTGGTCACTCAGGAATCTGGACCGGCACAATGATCGATCTCAAAAGCCCTGATCAGTCGTTCATTCGCTGTGCAGGTTCTCTTGGCTGGGCATTCCCTGCCGCTATCGGAGCCAAAGCAGCAGCCCCAGATCGCCCCGTGGTCACCTTCGCTGGTGATGGAGCAATGTGGTACCACTACATGGAGCTAGATACCGCCGTTCGATACGGTCTGAACACCGTAACAGTCGTGAACAACAACTCATCGCTCAATCAGGAGCGTGGCTTGAACGTTAAAAACTATGGGGGCGACCTACCCGGTTCAAACGAACTGTGGCATCTGACCGACACCGACTTTGCCGCTATGGCAGAGCAGATGGGCGGATTTGGAATCACCGTGAAGAATCCGGGCGATTTCGAAGGTGCGATGGATCAAGCCTTGAACTCTGGAAAGCCAGCTGTGATCGATGTGAAAACAAACATCGAAAGCATCGCTCCTCCGGCGTGGAACTAGTAGACTCCCGCCTCTAGACCTGACTCACAAATGACCCGATGCAGCGTGCTGTATTTTCTAACTGCAGCGTTCTGGTTCGGGTCATTCCTTTTAGATCAAAATCAATTTTCATTAATAGAAAAAATTCACGGAGAAAAACATGCTCGCAGCCGGTACCGCTAGAGTCGATATCACCCCACCAATAGGAATCGCTCACGCTGGATGGGGAGCGCAATCGCACGAAGGTGCTGAGGGTGTCGATATGCCACTCACGATCACCGCTTTAGTGATTGAACCCGACGGAAACACCAATCCAGCCGAACGCATCGCAATTCTCGATATCGACACTTGCATGCTGGCTCAGGGCTACGACCAAAATATTCGTGAAGCGGTTACCGAAGCGACCGGCATTCCAGCGGTGAATCAGCGGGTTTCTTACACCCACACTCATTCGGGTCCAATTGAAGGTCTTTCTTGGATCGTCAAGGGCGCTGAGATGGTCGAGCCGTGGTTCATTTCGATGGGGCCCGCATCGGCAAAAGCCGTCGAAGAAGCGATCACGAAAATCGTTCCTGTTCGATCTGACTCCGGCACAGGTCACTGCGAAATCAATATCAATCGACGTCCAGTGAGCCACGACGGAAACGTGTTTACGGGTCGTAACCCAAGCGGGTTCGTTGACCACGAAGTGCTGGTAACCGCTATCGACGATCTCGACGGTAACCCGGTCGCCACCCTTGTGAACTACGCCTGTCACCCGACGATCATGGGCCCTGAGAACAAGCTAATAACTCCCGACTATCCCGGACCAGTTCGTGAAACGGTCGAGAGCGTAGTTGGCGGTACCTGCTTGTTCCTACAGGGAGCAGCAGGTAACCAGGGGCCTATCGACGGCTTTACCGGCGATCTTTCGGTGTACCGCAAGCTCGGCAAACAGTTAGGCATCGAAGCAGCCCGAGTGCGACTCACTATCGATCCTGTACCAAGAGAAGAAAAGCTCGAAGAAATTCTTCCATCAGGTGCCGATCTCGGTATGTACACGTTCAAGCAGGCTGGCGAATCGGATGACACGCTAGGCTTGGTCGAAACGGCGGCTTCTCTGCCCATCAAAGAAATGCCGCCTGAATCCGAAGTTCAAGCGAATTTCGATCGAATCAGCGCCAATCTCGAAAGCGTTCGCAAGAGCGGAGGTTCGGTCGACGAAATCAAGAAGGCAGCATTCCCTGCCAAGCGCGAAACGCTGCTTCTTCGTCACACCCAAACGTTTGGTCAGGGCGGAAACAAGCAGGAAATTCCAATTCAGGTAATCCGAATCGGTAACACAGCACTCGTAGCCATTCCGGTCGAGCCATTCGCCGAAATCGGCACCGCAGTGAAAGAACGATCACCTGCCGATTGGACTCTGTTCTCGGGATATTCAAACGGTTACTACGGCTACCTCCCAATGGCGTACGCCTACCCAGAAGGCGGATACGAAGTTGGCCCAACGGCTCCGTTCGAAGCTGGTGCAGCCGAGCAGATGATCGAAGACTGCCTCGAAGCTATTCAAAAACTCTGGAACTAATCGGCAAATAGCCGGTGATACTACCTACGACCACCTGACCTCTCGGAGAGAAGAAAATGACCGACACACCAAATGGCCCTAAGATCGGAATTTCTGTCAGCAATTTTGATGATTCGACTTTGCGGCGGGTTCGCCAGTTGGGCATCACCAACGTTCACTCAAGCGGTGGTGCCGGAAGTTCAAACTCGAATTTTGGTCGAGAGAATCAGTTACCGTGGACCGATGAAACGCTCGGTGCCGATGTAAAAGCACTTGCTGCCCACGGAATAAAACTGGGCATCAAGATGATCACCGGCTTCCCGAACGCCATCTACGGCAGACCGGGTCGTGACGAAGATATCGAGAAGGTCATCGAATCGGTTAAGTGCGCTGGTAGGTTGGGAATACCGGTAGTCGAGTACAACTGGTACGCCCATCGAATTATCGAAGGCTATTCATACGTCGAGGGTCGTGGTGGATCCGAATATCACGCATTTGACTACCAGTCGATCAAAGATCTTCCACCCCTACCAGAAGAAGGCGCTCACACTGCTGACGCTATGTGGGACAACATCACCTATTTCCTGAAGGCAGTTATTCCGGCTGCTGAAGAAGCGGGCGTACGGATGGCTTTGCACCCGAACGACCCACCGGCACCGATTAGTCGTGGTTCTGAGCAGATCATGGGCAGCATCGATGGCTGGAAGAAACTGGCGAGCATCGTCGATAGTCCTGCAAACGGCATCACGTTCGACTGTGGAGTGACTCGTGAGATGGGTGGCGATCCTGTCGAAGTGGCTCGCTATTTTGGCGATCTCGACCGTATCAACCACGTTCACTGGCGCAACGTAATCACCGATATTCCAAGCGAGAAGTACACCGAGGTGTTCTTGGACGAGGGTGAAGTCGACATGCTTGCGGTGATGAAGGAGCTAGTGCGGCAAAAATACCCACGAATCGTCTACCCAGAGCACCCTCCTGTGATGGACCACGACAAAGAGTTCACTCATGACGGATTTGGCGCTGGCTACACCGGCTTCGCTTACACCGTTGGGTACGCACGGGCGACACTACAGGCGGCATTGGCAGACGCGTAGCCACATTTGTCGATGTTCACCTGGGGCGGTAATATCTGCCTATTCTCGACACTGACCCAATCTTTCAATCCATCTTCTAGAGAGAAATTATGTACAAGCTCAATCACATTCACATGAAGTCGAACGATCCTGAAAAGGCTGCTCAATGGTGGGTCGACAATTTCGGATTCAAGATCGTTGGAGACTCAACTAGAGACACCGGCGACCGATTCATCAAGTGCCAGTCGGACAACGGTGTTCCTGTGAACATCTCAGGTCCTCTCGATGGTCAAACACTTCCAGAAAGCGATTCAGGTCCGAATCTTGGACTTGAGCATTTTGGGTTCGACGTTGATGACATCGATGCTGAAATTGAGCGACTCGCAGCTGTGGGTGCGCCTTTGGTAGACGGACCCAACGAGCTTCCAGACGGCACGCGTTTTTGCTGGGTTGCCGCTCCCGACAACGTACGAGTAGAACTGATCCAGTGGCCTAGTTAGGGCTAACTGTTATCGGTGTCGGCTCCGAGGTTTTCGCCGCGGAGTCGGCTAGCTCGAATGTCGTGCTTGCCGGGGTATCGAACTGGCAAGTGACCATCCTCGATCATCAGATCGAGAGGATTCGCCATCGTCTTCATCGGCATCTGAACCTGGGTGTGCAGTCGCGCCGATTCGTACACAGCGTGCACCATTTCTAGCGCCTTGTAGCCATTCTCGCCATTGCCTCGGTGATAGTCAGATCGACCCGAAGCCCAATCAGCAAGCTCACGTGCCTGCCCTGCTCCACCCTCGACCCATTCAAAGCGATCGGCTCCGTACTTGAAGAACTCGCCATCGGGCTTGTGGTGAGCCCAGCCGCCTGACTTTGCATTCATCAAATACAAATCGTCGGTGGTCATTTCGATCATGCCCTCAGATCCGTAAATCCGCGCGCCCTGCCAACGAACCGGAGTCAGATCAGAAACGATCATCGCTTGAGCATCGTTCTCAAATCCGAAGACTGCCAACGCCTTATCTTCGATCTGAGTCGAACGCTCCCAGTGATCGGTTTCTCGTTCAACGTTACCCATCACCCACGTGCACTCAACATCGCCAAGCAAGTAGCGGAACATATCGGTTTGGTGCGAGGCGTAGTTTGGAAGACCGTCACCGGCAACACTCGTGATGAGTCGAACATCGCCGATCTCGCCATCTTCGATCATCTGCTTGGCGAGTGTGTAGGCGGGCAGGAATCGACGTTGATGCCCGATGACCAACTTCACGTTGTTTCGCTTGCAGACCATCAGCATCTCGGCTGCCGCTGCCAAACTATCGGCCATTGGCTTCTCGCAAAGAATCGCCTTCACGCCACCGGCAGCCGCCGCAGCGACTGTCATAGGAGCGTGACCGCTGTGCCACACACCAATCGAAACTACATCGGGTTTGGCGACCTGAAGCATTTCTCGGAAATCGGTGAAGTGTTGAGCTTTGTAATCATCATGTTCACTAAAGACTTCGTCGTACTCGTTCATCACTTCTTGGCTAAGATCTGCCAATCCGACGATTTCATACTGCCCACTGTTCAGATAACCCTTCGAGTGGTTCTGCGTCATTCCACCGCTACCGATTACACCAACGCGAAGTTTGTCTGCCAATTTTCCAGCTCCGTGACTACATATTCCAAATAACTCGGCAGAGTGTACAGGTGGAATCGGAGCACGGAGCTATCGAACACTGTGTGACACAGCATCCGCACATCTCATAGCGTTTGCACGGTGATCTTTGTAAATTCTTCTGATAGGTTGCCTCTCGACATCGATTACGAAACTACGGCGGCATCAAGCGAATGTTGCCAGTAAAAACTGTGGAGTTCGAAATGAAACTGCTTTTCTTCAACGATTTTCAACTAGGCGTCCTAAAAGGCGATAACGTGGTCGACGTTTCGGCCGCTGTTTCCGATATCGAACACAACGAACCCCAGCAGTTGATCAACGGTGTCATCGCCAACTTCGATCGCTATCGCGGCAAACTTGAAGCAGCGGTTGCTGCTTCCGATGGCGTGCCGGTGTCCGGTGTTCGGGTACGACCGCCACTTCCAAAGCCCACGAATATCGATTGCATGGCAGTGAACTACATGGAAGACGGCACTCGGGATGAACCGGCCGAGATCAACGCATTCCAGAAATCGGCGTACGCAATCATTGGTCCCGGCGACACTATGATCCTCCCCGATGCACCAGCAACAGTTTTCGAGGGTGAAGCCGAGATGGCGTTGGTTATCGGCAAGCAGGCTACCAACGTTCCTGCTTCTGAAGCTTTTGACTATATTTTCGGCTACACGAACTTCATCGATGGCTCGGCGCGTGGACTTCCCGGCGCCAACGTTTTTCACGCGATGAAGTCACGCGATACGTTCGCTCCAATTGGGCCGTACATCGTTACTGCTGACGAGATCGCCGACCCGCAGAATCTACAAGTTCAGCTGTGGAACAATGGCGTTCTGAAACAGAATTTCAATACTGACGATATGGGGCACAAGATCGCTCGTTGTATCGAATTCATCACTTCGATTCACACTCTGGAACCGGGGGATATTCTCGCTACGGGAACCAACCACCGAGGTTTGAATCCGTTCCAGGATGGCGATGTGATCGAGCTTGAAGTCGAAGGACTTGGACGCCTGAGCTTCAACATCAAAGACGACCTAAAGCGTAGTTGGCCACGAGAGACTCATCTCGAACGAGAAGAAAAGGGACTCCCGGGATCGCCCGATCAGGAATCAGGGAAGTATTCGTAGGTACGACTGTCAGATGAATGTCGAACTTTGCACAAAGTATCCAGCACTAGTCCTCAGGGATAGCGCCGATGCTTAGTGCAAAGTTGTCCCAGTAGGGCTGTTGATCGATTCGAGCGTCGATGACCGTTGCTTTGTCAGCGGTCATTGCTGCGGCGATGGCTGCTTCAAATTCTTCAGGCGTGTTTGCCACAACACCGTTTAGGCCCGCCGCTCTACCCACTGCAGCGAAATCGACCGGTGTGATGTCGAGACCAAATTTTGGAAGTCCTCGCGAAACTTGGCGTGACTTCATAGTGCCCAATGCCCTGTCGTTCACGATGACCAACGGCATGGCAACGTGCATTCGAGCGAATACTTCGAACTCGCCCAAACGCATGAGAGTCGACCCATCAGCTCCAATTCCGATCATCGGAACGTCAGGATTCGCCATCTTCGCGCCGAGCGCAGCCGGGATCATTAGTCCCATCGTTCGCCCACCAGATGTGCCCAAGAAGTTGCCGAACGTATCGAACTCCCAGAGGTGTTCAAGCATTCGAACAAAAGCACCAGTTTCAGAGATCACTACACCATCGCCGGGCAATGATTCACGACAGCTTGCTACGATGTCCTGAATCGCAAATTTGGCATCTGCGGGACGTTCAAAGTAGCTTTGAATGATGTTCTGCTTGGCGAGATCTATTTCTTCAATAGAAACCCCGGTGCCACCTGCACTGCGTAGGGCATTTAGCGATTCCTTCAACGATCCATCAACACGAACCTCAGGGTTTGGAACCGTCGTTCGGTACTCAGGACGTGACACCAGTTCGATCGCTGGCATTTTGAAATCCCATGGTGCGTGCGTCATCAACGAATCAGCACCAACGAGAATCGCTAGATCACATAGCTCCTGAAGTTCGCCTTCGATCGTGTGCGGAACGTAGTTACCGGTCATCACTCCTGCGAATCGTGGGTGCGATTCTGGAAACACCCCCCGGGCGTCCATATTCACCTGCACGGCCCCACCGATAGCTTCGACGAACGCCATAAGCTCCGCAGTTGCGCCTGTAGTCGCCACATCGGCTCCGGCGATAACCATTGGGTGATTGGCTGAACTAATCAGCTTCTTCGCCTTTTCGAGCGAACTAGCGTCTGGCGAAGATTCCTCGTAGCCAACTGGAGCAGACTGAAGTTCGCCAACATCACCATCATCGAAGTTCGATGGATAGTCGATTACGACGGGACCACGTCGACCGTCAGTAGCTAACGCATTAGCGTCACGCAGCGTGTCTTTGGCGGTAGATCGTTCCAAAGTGCTAAACGATTTCGTAATTCCACCAAACATCGCTCCGTGATCGGTTACTTGGACAAGATCGGTATCGGAGTCGGTCGGACCAGCTTCGAACGCACATACAACTGGCAACCTCTCGAAGAATGCGTTCGCCACACCTCCGAGCATGTTTCCAGCACCAACACCCTTCACGCCGATAGCCAGTCCTGCTGTTCCGAGTCCAGCGCCGTAGTAGGCAGCTGCAATTGCAGCCGACGACTCGTGGGCGACGTGAACAAACTCGACTCCTGCTTTGCGCCCTGCTTCCATCGCATCCATCGGAAAGCCCGAGCCCGGCAGGCCAAAAACGTGTTTGATGCCCCGGCTGGCGGCATCTTGCATAAGTAGATCGGCGAATTTCATTTTTGTTGCTCGGGTGATTACTAGAGTCAGTGGGCGATTTTCGAAAGCGGATGAATCGTACCAACTGCACGAGGTGCATGGGTGTACCATCTCGCTCGTTGTGCGCCTACGAATTAGCACGACCTCTATTTCGCCCCAGCAGATCTGATTTCACATGTCACCAGAAGAACAAAATCTTTCATACGTCATCCATCACACACGAGCGATGCGCAGGCTCAAGTCCGACCCGGTGCCAGAGAAGCTGTTGCTGGAATTGATCGACGCTGCGAATCAGGGGCCAACTGGTAGCAACAAGCAAAACGCCAGCTGGATTATTGTTCGAGACGCTGAGCAGAAGAAGAAGCTTGGCGAACTAAACCGTATTGCGGTGAACGGATATATCGATGGTGTTGATTCTTCGGCTCCCGAACGCGCCGGTATCGTCAAAGCGGTGAAGTGGCAGCGTGATCATTTCGATGAAATTCCGGCGATCCTAATTCCATGCCTGAGTTTCGATTCACTACCCGCAGATAACTGGCGCACTGGTGCTGGAGCTGGTGGGTCGATTTGGCCAGCAGTTCAAAATGTCTTGCTAACGGCTCGCTCTCTAGGCCTAGGAGCAGCACTTACAACGCTTGGACTCTCGAATCGACCAGCCGCCAAAGAGGTCCTAGGTCTGCCTGAATTGGTTGAACCATTCGCCATCATTCCGGTGGGCTACCCAACAGGAAAGTTTGGTCCAGTAAGCCGGCGTCCGTTGGACGACGTAGTGCACTTTGACCGCTGGTAACGATTGAAATATGACAGGGTTCAGATCTGTAGGACGCGCTGAATCAAGTCGATAAGTCGATCTTCATTGGCAGGATCGTCAGCCGTATCTATGGACACTCGATCTGCGAATCCTTGCCGACGTTCAATCTCGCCAGGCAACGAATCGTATGTGCCTGAAATGGCAAATTCTTTCACCACATCGAGAGCGACAGCATCGGGCATTTCACCCCAGCGATCTGTCACTGACATTTCGTGAAGTTTTTGGCCGAGTTCTTCCTGACCGTGAACTTCGAACACCTTCTGATACGTGCGGGTTGAACCGTAGAACGCTACTCGCTGGCGAAGCTTCAGCAACTTCTGCTCAAGCTCACTATCAGAATCAGCCAGCGCCATCATCCCACCAGCAGCGATTTCGATATCAGCAACATCACGACCAGCCTGTTCAGCACCCTTCGCTAAATTAGGAAGAGTCACTTCTCGAACGAATTTTTCAGTGGTGAATGAGTGTGGCAATAAGCCATCGGCGACACGACCTGCAACACGAGTCATTGCCGGATTAACGGCAGCTAAAAATATCTTTGGGAACGGGACGTCGATTGGTCCAGCGTTGAAGGCAGGTGGGCATAGCGTGAACTGGTAGTGATCACCTTCGAACGGGTTCAATTTGCCCGTCTGAAACGTCTGCCAAACAGCTCGCATCATCTGAACGTACTCTTCCATTCGAGCCGCTGGTGACACCCATTCGCCAGTGCTAAACCGTCGTTCGTTGTGGCCCTTTACTTGCGATCCGAGGCCAATGGAAATTCGCCCGCCAGTCATCCGCTGAAGTTCCCAAGCCATCTGAGCCGTCACGAACGGCGAGCGAGGAAAAGCGATCATCACCGACATTCCGATTTCGGCGCGGGTAGAAGCGTGCGCGGCTAGTGTCCAACGGGTAGTTGCTTCGTACTTGAGTTCGCCGGTGGTCAGTACGTCATATCCCAAGCGTTCCAATCGAGCTATTTCACCCGGAACCGCTTCGAGGACATCTTCGCCGTACCTACCGACTACTTTCATCCCAGATCAGCCGATTTTATTCTCGAAATCAGCTCAGTTGTCGAAACACCCTCGGTGTAACCAACCGACTGATAAATCCCCATTTCGATTGGGACTTTGTACCAGCGATCCCTGACAGCAGGGTCGACGTCATCGCCGTGCATGATCAGATCGATATTGTGCTTTTCGATCCAATCCCGGGTTATCTCCAGCGGGGCGTTCGGCACCACTTCATCTGCGTAGCGGCAACCCTCGACAGAAGCGATACGTTCTTTCATCGAAAGAATCGGAGTGCGCTTGTAGCTTTCGACTGTTTCATCGGCATGAACGCCAACCAACAGGAAATCGCCGTGCGATCTAGCCTGACGAAGAAAGTTCACGTGACCGTAGTGAAAAAGATCGGCCACCATATCGACATAAACGCGTGTAATTTCAGTTACCTCTTCAAAAAGACTAATAAACAGATCAAGACCGGTCAGAGTTACCTATTGGGCAACCAAAGCGTTTGCTCGACCGATTGGGTGTTCGGGATCAGGCGTATACAAGTACTCGACGTCCGGTTCAAGTTCCTCCAGATAGAGGATTTCTTTTTGGTCGCCAAGCTGCACGGCAACTACGTAGCAAGCTTCTTCAGGCAATCGGAAGTACACGTAGCCTTCGGAGTTGGTGTTCGTTTTATCAAGCCCGGTCAAAACGGTTGTTGGAGCCAGCGTAACTTCTGCACCTGCCACTATTTCGCCATCGAACCCAACAACTTTGATGCTGCCCGTGTGCTGATCTTCGTCACGCTGGTTGGCGAGCCGTAGCGGGTTCTCAGAATCTGAAGCCTGGCTGTGATCTTCCATTAGATCGAGAACTTCTTGCTCGAATTCGCCTGTCTCTTTTGGCGTCATCCAGTTTTCGCCGTACTTCAGTCGGAAATACTCTTCGGGTGGATTCGGCACCATGAACGTCGTGCCGAGAAATTCGACTGGTTTCAGATTTTCGTGAAGACTCGCTGGGATTTTGATTACAGGCCACTGATAGATCATGCCATCGATGATTCGATAGCACGTCCAGTCCATCTGGATGCCATCTTTCTTCAGATCGACACTGATGTGCAATTCGCTATCGATGACGTCAGCGGAGTAGCCGTGTTTGCGGAATTCGGCTGCCGCTTCGTTGACGATTTCTTCGGTCAATCCATGAAGACCGATCACCGATCCGATATCAACATCGTCGTCCCACGGAATGAAGGCTCCATCTCGTACAGCACCCAAACATGTACCATGTCGCAAGAAGAAGGGTAATCCGAGATCGTCGAGAATCTGCTTAGCTTCCTTAAGAAGCACTTCAGCAATCGACATATCCATCGGTTCGAACAGGGTTGAATTTAGGCCCACGGATTACCTCCTAAGCGGACAAGCGTGAAACGCACCCGCTGATAGGCAACGGTTGAAGATGAGTTGCCCATCATACAGAGATAACGAACGACTATTGGTTTCCTAACCAGCAGCCGTCTGCACATTTGCAGAAAACTCTCTGTGAGTTCGAATCTTCTAGATGACACACGATAAGTACCGTGCTGGTGGTTAACTGCCCATACAGAAGGCAATGAAACCGCTCGAAACCGCATCTACAACTAGTGATCAGGAACTCATTGTTAACTCGCCTCAGCCCTATAAATATTTCACCAATCGAACAAGAATTTCTGAACAAAATTGAACAACTAAGCGCTCGATCAGGGTCGCACTCACCCAGCCTCGGAACGATGCAACAGGCGATTCCTGAAATTGAAGTTGATATCGACGCCTGTTATCTCTCGAACCCGCTAGCAACCGACCTATTTTGGTCATATTTCAATGCTGACGTGCTTGCCGATCCACAGCTATTCAAGCGGATGCTTGAAGCTTACCCATCGCAAAACAATGCAATCGCCGAACGACTTTCAGTGGCCATCGGTGTCGATGCAAATAGCCTGTTCATCGCAAATGGCGCGACCGAAGCCATTCAGGCAGTTATTCACAATTTCTCTTTGCACATTCACATCAACACGCCAACCTTTTCGCCTTATTACGAATTTGCAGGGCCAGATACTCAGGTCACAGAGTTCCGACTCGACCCGGCAAACAATTTCGCAGTCGACCCTCAGCAGTATGTGGAATCAGTTCTACAGAGCGGCGCCGATACCGCTGTTTTAATTTCACCGAATAATCCTGATGGGCACCTGGTATCGGACTCAGATCTCGAATGGATTCTTTCGAAACTAACCACGCTTCGAACGATCATCGTTGATGAGAGTTTTATCCATTTTGCTGACAGATCGACACCGGCCGGTGAATTGCCGACACTCACAGGAATTACGGGTAGGTTCGACAACGTCACCGTAGTGAAGAGCATGTCGAAGGATTTCGGAATCGCTGGCATTCGAGCCGGTTACGCAATCATGCCGCCAGAACGAGTGAGTCAGCTCCTCGAACACGGGTATTTGTGGAACACCAGCGGTATGGCTGAGTACTTCTTCTCGTTGTTTGATCGTCCAGAGTTTTCGACGCAGTATCTACAAGAGTTGTCGAACTACAAAGGCTTCATAAACAAGTTCACAACTTCGACTGCCAAGTTCGATTTCGTTCAGGCTTTTGATACCAGTGCGAACTTCCAACTAATGAAAATGCCAGAGCACGTATCTGCCGAAATTGCTGCTGCGCTTCTGTTGCTTAGACACGGCGTTTATGTTCGAAGCTGCGGCGACAAAATCGGTCTCGATGGCGAGTATTTGCGAGTGGCAATTCGAACCGAGGCTGAGAACATTAAGGTCGCAAGAGCTATAGCCGACATTCTTGGTTAGTCAGAAGTAGCCCTACCTCCTAACTAAATTCGAAGCTAAACAAATTGGCCGAATCGGAAAATTCCGATTCGGCCAATTTTTATTTAGCTCAGGTAGAAGACAAACTAGCCTGATTGCCGTTCGCGAAATACGAACCAAATCAATGTGGGCAACCCGAACTCACAGACGCTGTTTTCAGGAGTTACTGCAATCGTTCTAAATAGTGTTTACGGTTAGCGGTGTTAATACTGGCAAACATTTACGATATCGACCAACACGAGCTTGCGAAGAATATTTACACGATCCTCACTGCAACCTCTTCCGTGTTCATCAGGGGACATTGTAAAAATAATCACAAGCGCTAAGTGGCTGGACTCAAAAAAGTAATTTTAATAGGACGTGTTATGGAACAAGTTACCCGTCGGAACTTCATAAAGTTTTCCTCGGCTGCAGTTGTCGCAACTGCAAGCACCGGGTTGCTATCGAACGTCACGCGGGGTGACGTTGCAGAAGAGGGTGTTGAAGAGATTGAAGGTCTTGAGTGGAATAAGATTCCGTGTCGTTTCTGCGGCACGGGTTGCAGCACTCTAGTCGGAACCAAGGACGGCAAGATTGAATCCGTCAAAGGCGATCCAGAATCTCCAGTCAACAGAGGCCTTCTTTGTGTGAAGGGGTATGGCCTGCTCAAGATCCAGAACGGATCTGACCGCCTGACCGATCCTCTAATTCTCGCCACTTCAAAATCTGACCCTGAACCCAAGTACCGTAAAGCGTCTTGGAGTGAGGCTCTAAACCTAGTCGCCGAAAAGATGGCTGCTGCGAAAGCAGAACACGGTCCAAGCTCGGTCGCTATGTTCGGGTCTGGTCAGTGGACCATCTGGGAAGGCTACGCCGCCTCCAAGCTGTGGAAGGGCGGCATCCAATCGAACAGCATCGAGCCAAACGCTCGACACTGTATGGCGAGTGCGGTTGCGGGATTCGCAACGACATTCGGCATGGATGAGCCAATGGGCTGTTACGACGACTTCGAGCACGCCAATGCGTTTGTGCTCTGGGGTTCGAACATGGCCGAGATGCACCCAATGCTCTGGGCTCGCATCACCCAGCGTCGATTAGTTGAAACATCTACCAAGATCATCAACATGACCGTTGCCAGCAACCGTACTGGTGAGATGGCTGATCAAGAAATCATTTTTGAACCGCAATCCGATCTTGCGATTGCAAACGGTATTGCCAACCAGATCATTCTGCGTGGCAATGTAAACCACGAATTCCTAAACAAGCACGCTGTGTTCAAGAAGGGCAAGCTCGATATCGGATATGGACTCGAAGATAACTTCAAGTTCGCTGAAGAAGCATCGGCAGTTACGTTCGAGGAATACGCAGAATTCGTATCTGAGTACACACCTGAAGTCGTTCAAGAAATCAGTGGAATTACTCCACAAGAGCTCAGCGACCTAACCGACGTTTACGCCGACCCTAACGTCAAAGTGATGTCGTTGTGGACTATGGGCGTGAACCAACACACCCGTGGTACGTGGATGAACAACCTCATCTACAACATCCACCTTCTTGTGGGCAAGATTTCAACGCCTGGCAACAGTCCGTTCTCACTGACTGGACAGCCAAGTGCGTGTGGAACAGCCCGTGAAGTTGGAACGTTCACACACCGCCTACCTGCCGATCTGGTTGTAGCTAATCCTGAGCACCGAAAATTTGCTGAGGAAATATGGAACATTCCAGAAGGAACGATTCCTGCCGCACCTTCCTATCACGCAGTCGAAATGGTTCGAGCTATCGATCGTGGAGAAGTTAAATTCTTCTGGTCGCAGGTTTCTAACCCGTTCCAAGACTTCGCCAACCTGAACCGATATGTTGACGCCGTAAAACGTGAAGATTGTTTCGTTGTTGCATCCGATGTGTACCCAACGAAAACAACTGAACTAGCCGATGTGATTCTTCCGACCGCTATGTGGTCTGAGAAGGAAGGTGCATTTGGCAACAGTGAACGTCGTACGCATTTCTGGAAGCAGCTCACTCACGCTCCTGGTCAGGCGAAGTCTGACTTATGGCAGCTGATCGAAGTTGCTAAGCGACTCGGTTTGGGCAATTTGTTCGATTACTCAGCGAGTGAATACCCGCTGAACGAAGGTCAGTTGCACTCTGATGCTTCCGTAGAAGCCGGCTTCTATATGGAGAAGGCCCTCTGGGAAGAGTACCGAAAGTTCGGTCTCGGTCACGCTCACGATCTAGCTCCGTTTGAGCTCTACCACCAGACTCGTGGTCTTCGATGGCCAGTGGTTGATGGTGAAGAGACCAAGTGGCGCTACAACGAAGAGTACGACCCATACGTTCCAGAAGGTGAAGGTTTCAGGTTCTACGGAAACGATGCCAAAACCGATGGTAAAGCCATCATATGGCTGAGAGCCTACGAGCCGCCACCTGAGGTTCCAGATATCGAATACCCGATGTGGTTGATGACCGGTCGTGTACTTGAACACTGGCACAGCGGAACGATGACAAAACGGGTTCCAAGTTTGTGGAAAGCGTACCCACACGCCACCGCGAACATTCACCCGAGAGATGCCATCAAGATGGATGTCGAACACGGCGAGAAGATCAGGGTCACGTCACGACGTGGCAGCTGTGAAGTCACTGTCGATATCGGAGGTCGTGTAAAGCCGCCTCAGGGCATGGTCTACGTACCGTGGTTCGATGAAGACGTAATGATCAACAACGTAACGCTTGATGCTTACTGTCCGATATCGAAACAGACTGACTACAAAAAGTGCGCAGTAAAAATCGAGAAGTTGTCATGAAGAATTTCTCAGTTACGCCAACGGCCAAAACACTCGCTATTGGGTTCTCGCTCTTAGCTTTGGTAATGGTTGCCTGTACTTCGGCGGATGAACCGGACCCGACTGCAACGTCGCCGGCTCCTGCTGCAACACAAGCGCCTGCACCAACAGCGACGCCTGAACCTCCTACGGGTGGAGATACGCCTCTTGCACCGACAGAAACTCCTGTTGTAGTTGAAGAGCCCACAAAGGCTCCCGACCCAACAGTTGCTCCTGTCGCTACAACGGCACCTACGGCTATTCCGGACGATCCTTTCGTGATCCTGAAATCGATCATCGCTGAAGAGGCATTGCCTAACAACTACACAGAAGTGGCGCCTGGCGATGGTGAGCTACTCGAACGTCTCTTCCCTGACGCACCGCCATACGCGCCGCACAAGGTAAGCGATATTCGAATAACGACCAAGAGCAATAAGTGTGTGACTTGTCATGAGGGTGGATTCTCAGCGGGCGGAAGCGTCGCAACGGGTATTCCTTTGAGTCACTACACAGATCAGTACACTCTGGATGTGTCTAACGATCTGGACCCACGGCGATACATGTGTACCTCGTGTCACGTACCGCAGGTCACCGACCCACTTCCGTGGGCTGAATAAAGTACCGAAACTAAGTTGAGCCGCACTCTTTGAGTGCGGCTCTTTCGCGCCCGGAATAAACCCAGTATCACCGCGAACTCCTCACAACCTCGAGTCGTATCCACATGTCCAGACAAATAGCATCCACCACGGTGCAGTGCGGTGAAATCGAGATAGGTTGCTCGAATAATGGTCAATACGAAGAGCAGGCGAAAACTAGGACTCCAACGGCGAATCATGATCTACGCCGCCGTAGGTTTGGGCATTCTTTTCACATCGTGGGGTGTCATAAGCCGTACGAGTATCGATCAAGTATCAGCCCTGCTGCTTGAGGAACGACTCGCTACGGCGCAATCGGTTTCAGCTGCGTTTAGTGGAGAACTTCACCACATGCGAAATGATCTGGCTGAGGATCTGGAGGATATTGCTCTACCTGGATCTGATCACGACCAGATAGTCCAAGATTCTTTCACCCATCTCGACGCTGTCGATGAATTTACTTACTTCAAAATCAAAGGGATCATCGCCATTGACGAGCAAGGAGAAGTAAACGCTATCGCCCCAAACTCGTTTTCGTTCGAACAGGTACAGAATGTTGCATCGGGCGATATTTGGCCGTTGGATCCCTTCACTACGTTTATTTCGCACAGCGACTCGGTGACGATCGTAGTGTCGATACCAATTGTCGACTCACAAGGGAATCATGTTGGAAGCGCCCATGCGTTTATCGATGCGATAGGTTCTGCGTCTCCGTTGGTTGGTTTTCTTCCCTCAGACGAGATTCAGGACTCTACGTCTGGCAGCCCTGACTATCATCTAGAGGTAATCAACGAAAACGGACTGACGATCCTCGGCATAGGGCCTGATTTACATGATGATGTCGGTGAGCCTACTACTCACTGGGATCAGGTGAGCGATGTGGTTACAAACGGTTCTCAAGCAGTTGTAAATGGGGAAGATTCCGACGGTTCAACCGCACTAGCAGTCGTTCCGATCATTGGCACCAGAATGTACTTACTGGCGATGCGCGAAAACGATTTATCGATAAGTGCGCCAGCTCGTCTTCAGGATTTATTCATTTTCATTGGTGTAATTGGGTTTGCGGGTGCAATGTTGGTAGTTGCGTTCACGACAAGACGAGTTGTTCGCCCAACTTCTGAGTTGACCATTGCAGCAGAGAGAATGGCTGGTGGAGATCTATCATCACCGGTTTCCGTATGGGCTCAAGATGAAATCGGAAATCTTGCCGAAAGCATTGAATCAATGCGCGTCCAGCTCGCCCATGCTAGTGAACAGTCCCTCAGATCCAATCACGAACTTGAAAAAAATGTTGCTGTTCGAACAGAGCAACTCCGAATAGCTCTTGGGCAGGTGATTTCAGCTCAAGAGGCAGAACGTAAGCGGGTCGCTAGGGATCTACACGATGTTATTGCTCAAGAAATCGTTATTCTCGCTCGTAAGTTAGAACTGGCGCGTCTGAAACTTGAATCGGATGAACTTGAATCAAGTGATCTCGATGAGTTAATTGGTCTCGCGAGAACGAGCCTAGATTCAACCAGAGAAATATCGAGAGCATTGAGACCTTCAATGATTGATGATCTCGGACTAATACCTGCACTAAGCTGGGCAGCGAACGAATTAGAAAAGCGTTCTGGGATCGAAGTCCAAATAGATTTACCGGCCACTAAGCCAGACATCTCTGATGAACAAACATTGCTTTTGTTCAGGGCTGCTCAAGAGGCGTTTGCCAATATTGATCGACATTCAAAAGCCACTCAGGCATCTATCTCACTTACCCAAATCGGCAAAATCGTACAGATGCAAATCCGTGACAATGGCGAAGGGTTCGAAATGCCAAGTTCCATGCGTGAACTGGCGATGAATGGTCATCTTGGATTAATAGGAATGCTTGAGCGAGTTGAATTGGTAGGCGGTGAATTGAAAATCGAATCTTCAAAAAAGCAATCGCCTAACAGGTTCACTACCACCGTCACTGCGAGTATTCCCGTTACATCGTCCCTTAGCTAAACGCATATCGGCTATTCGACTTCGACCAAACCAATTTTAATTGCCTGGACTACAGCTTCAGTGCGGGAACTCACATTTAATTTCGCAAAGATATTCCGCAGGTGAGTCTGAACGGTTCGCGAGCTTAGATCGAGTTCAGCTGCAATCATCGAATTTGTGAGTCCAAGGGCTGCAAATTTCATCACTTCAAGTTCACGAGCGCTGATTCCATTCTTCGGCGCCGAAACTTCCAAGTTTTCCACAGTAGGCTTTGAGGCTCTATCCATGAGCTTTTGCATTACTTGTGGATGAAGGACAGGCTCACCAGCATGTATGGCCCTGACGGCATGAAGAACTTCTTCCGCAGGAACGTCTTTGAGCAAATATCCTCCAGCGCCTGCATCGATCATGGCGTAGACATACTCGTCATCGTCATATCCGGTTAGGACGAGGATGCTAGTTTGCGGCCATTTACGCTTAATCTCACGAGTAGCTTCGATCCCGTTGGTGTTCGGCATCGCAATATCGAGAACAGCAACATCGGGACGAAGCTGTCCTACTAATGAAATCGCTTCATCTCCATCGGCGGCTTCACCGACGACTGAAAAATCTGCTTCACGTTCAAGCAGTATTCGTGTGCCTTCACGCACAACCGCATGGTCGTCGGCAAGAACAATTCTTATCGATTCACGTTCGACGTTATCCATAAGTCATTACCTCGATCTCATTATCTGACATTCGTTTCAATTGAACGTGAGACGCGCATGTTCATTGGCTACGCATATATGCGTAAGCAAACTCCACGAAGGCAATTTCTAGAGTCAAGCTGTTCAGCGGATGTTTTCAGTTTGGTGGTGATCTAGCCTGCAGTTGGGGAACTAATTTTCGTCCCACTCTTTACGATTTTCTGTTTGGTTAGTGAGTTTGACACCCCTTACTCGAAGGAATGAAACGAGGACATTTAGCGATGCGTAAATCAATTTTGTACTTTGCACTTGTTGGGGCACTAGTCATGCTCGCCTCTGCTGCCTGTGCCGGCGCAGATGGCGAGTTGGGATCAACCGGAGCGACCGGACCCGCAGGTCCTCAAGGAATTGCTGGTGTCGATGGTTCTGATGGTGACACCGGAGCGGCAGGACCAGCCGGAGCTAACGGTTCGGCCGGAGAAAAAGGTGCCACAGGAGCGGCCGGTGCTAAAGGTATTGCAGGTGCAGCCGGAGCCGCTGGGCCAGCAGGTACAGATGGTCTCGATTGGCCAGGGCTAATTCCAGTGGCATATCTGGAAGCAGACGGCATTGCTGGTGGTACTGCGTACTCAAAGTGGTACTCCACTGAAGGTGGTGGTACAGGCTCTCCCGACACCGCAGTTGCTGCCGATTTCTACCGCTGCAAATCTTGCCACGGTTGGGACGGCTTAGGTAATTCTGGTTCATACGCCGACCGCACGGGTCAAAGTTCAGGAAAAACAACTCGACCTGACGTATCAGCGGTAAACCTCCGTTCATCGGTCCTTCGTGAAACACCCCAAGAGCTATACGATCTGATCGCCCGTCCAACTGGACGAGTGATTGACGCAGCAGACAACACTCATCCTGCATTTGCAGACGTGTTGACTAGCTCCCAGATATGGAATCTGGTGAAGTTCATGCGTGAAGAATGGGTTGAACCGACTGATCTTTATACCTTGAAGGTCGAAGGTCCAGTAATGCACTGGGACTACTCAACCGATCCACCAACGCTAATCAAACCGACTAGGTCCTACTCGGACATTGGTATTGGTGGAAACAAGTCCAGAGGTGAGGTGATCTTTGCTCAGGACTGTGCTTCCTGCCACAACGAAACAGGAACCGGTCTCGGAATGTCAGTAGGAGCACTCGTTCGAAGCAAGCCGCACGAAATATGGCTAAAAGCCAAATTTGGTGAACCGGGACACATGCCTGCCGGTTTGGTAACCGATCTTCAGGATCTGAAAGACCTCTTCCAGGCGCTGATCAACGAAGATAAGTTTCCCGACTAAAACAGGGGGTATTGACTAGGTCCAAGCCTAATAAGGAGGTCAGGGAGTTTCCTGACCTCCTTTATTTGGGATCGGGAATGAAAAATTTTGAATATTCAGGGCTGGGACGTGGTAACTTTTCACCAATTGTTGGGAACACACATGAAATCTTCATTCAACTCGATTGAGGTGTCTGTCGACCATTAGATATCGTTCAATGCAACGTAGTGCGGGCTGGCTTTTTATTCTCGGGGGAATGCAGATTGGAAACTCACTCAGACATCGATCAGGTGAGCGACGAAAAACCCAAAAATTGGGATATCAGTCGCCGCAAGATGATCAAGATGCTCGGGGGAGCTACAGCGGCTGGACTGGCGGTTGGCTACCTACCGAAAGCACTTCGAGCTGAACCTGTCGCCGAAAGTGCGGCCGATTTTCAGGTTGCTTCAGATGCTGAATCATCTCAGCGCCTACGCCAGTGGATGATGATCATTGATCTTCGTCGCTGCGATGGTTGTCAGTCGCAAGGCACAGCTCCGCAATGTACCGAGGCCTGCAACATGGGCCACTTCGTTCCAAAGCCTATGCAGTGGATCGAAGTCTACGAGCACGAGCTAAGCCGAGACGTTGGAGAAATTGCCCCTCTCGACTCTTCCACAGCTCCACCGGTTGAAGGCACGAAATTCATGCCAACACCTTGCATGCAGTGCCAGAACGCACCGTGTGTAAACGTTTGCCCTGTTGGAGCGACCTGGACCACTCCTGAGGGAATCACCCTCATCGACCAGAACCGCTGCATTGGTTGCCGCATGTGTATGGCCGCTTGCCCGTACGAACGTCGATCGTTCACATGGGGCGACCCACCCACATCTCCAGCATCTGATTTTGTTGAGCAAAGTGTCGAACACCAACTCCCAATCAAAAAGGGTGTTGTGTACAAATGTGACTTCTGCCCAGAAATGGCGCGAGCAGGACGACTACCCTTCTGTGCGTCATCTTGCCCGCAAAACGCCATCTACTACGGTGACCTTGAAGAAGATCTCGCAAGCAATGGCGATGAAGTCGTTCGAGTTAGCGAATTCTTATCTGAGCACTCTGCCTTCAGGCACAAAGAAGAGCTTCGAACTAGGCCACGCGTCTATTACATCGATGGTCATGGCGAATTAGCAGGTAGAAGTCCTAAAACTCCAGGGACAATACCTGTGCGCTGGAATATCGATCTCGATATCAAGAAAGATTCGGCGAATTGGGAGCGTTCCTCCTAATGACCTACTCCACTGAATCTCTAGAACGAGCAACAGTCGAGGCGATGCAGCGCTTTAGTAAGCGATACATCATTTCGTTCATAGTTCTATCGGCATTCGTTGTCGCAGGACTCGTCGCCTACGTCA
Source organism: Chloroflexota bacterium (assembly GCA_018649665.1). GTDB lineage: Bacteria > Chloroflexota > Dehalococcoidia > Lucifugimonadales > Lucifugimonadaceae > Lucifugimonas. The sequence goes on from JABIHL010000100.1 coordinate 38,400, forward strand.
ATCAACTCCAGAACGGATTGGTTGAAACAGGAATGCGCGACCGCATCACCTGGGGTCTGTACATTGTGATGTTCGTGTTCTTCATCGGAGCCAGCATGGGTGGCACGTTCGTTTCGGCAGCTTTAAGGCTTGCCGATATGGGTTGGCGCGCTCCTATTAGCCGAGGTGCTGAATACATCACCGTTTCAGCGCTGTTTACGGCTTCTCTGTTTATCTTCGCCGATATGGGTCATCCCGAGCGTGCGCTCAACATCATGCTGTTCGGTAGGTGGGAATCACCTCTCGTTTGGGACGTATACGGACTGAACACCTACATCGCAGGTTCGATGGTTTATCTGTACTTAGCAGTTCTGCCAGATCTCGCTTTGGTTCGTGACCGAATTGGGCATCAGCTCGACCCGGTTCGCCGACTATTCGTAATCATGTTCTCGGCCAGTTGGACGGGTCACCCTAAACAGGTGAAAGCCCTCGATACATCTCTGAAGGTGATGACAGTTGTGATCGTGCCAGTCGCGGTCATGATGCACACGGTTACCTCTTGGATTTTCGGTATGACACTTCGAGAGCCGTGGGACAGCCCAATGTTCGGCATCTACTTCGTTGTTGGAGCCGTGTACTCAGGTGTTGGTCTCATCGTCGTCTTCATGTACGTCATGCGTCGCATGAACCACATGGAAGCGTTCCTAACCGAACGCCACTTCCTGAACATGGGCAAGCTGCTTGCCGGTGCCGGTGGAGTGATGATCTTCTTCCAGATCAGTGACCTCGTTACGGCAGGATTCAAGCTCAAGGGCGATTCAGCCTTGAACTTGTATCAACTTGCCGATGGCGATATGGCGCCAATTTTCTGGACCTATATCTGGGTCGGACTAATGATTCCGCTTGCCCTGATGCTGCTGCCTTGGACTCGCACCATTTGGGGAGTACTTATCGCATCGATTCTGGCAAACGTAGGAATGATGCTCGAACGATACTTCATCGTTGTGGGTGGTCTCCGCTTGCCGTTGAATCCGTATCACTCACCTAACTACATGCCAACTATTACCGAGCTGACTATCGTGTTGGGACTTTGCTCAATGTTCGTCTTGGTTTTGATGATCATGATGAAACTGGCTCCGGCCATTTCCGTACAGGAGATGATCGAAACCGGTGAAATTGAAGCGGTTCAGCAAGACCTTATTGATAGCAATGAAGCAGAAGGGGCGATCGCATGATCCAGTTCCCTACTGCCCTCCTCAGTCGATCTAAGCAGTTGCTAGGCGCACTGGCGATTGCCATGGTGCTTGCAGGTGTGATGGGCTGGTCGTCGATCGCATCGGCACAGCAGCCGGTACCAAGCGTCAATCTCGGTTTCGAGCCTAGTGCTCTACCAGGCGAAACGATTGCTGTATCGGCTTACCTGACCGACCCGCTTGGCAACCCTATTTACGATGCTGAGATCGAGTTTCACTACGATGTCGAATTCATGAACGTTACCGACGCTGTAGAGATCGGCACAGCAATCACTGACGACACAGGCTTGGCGTTGCTCACGTGGCAACCTCGATCCGATGGAGAAAACCATATTGTTGCCGCATTCGTCGGAAACGACGTTTTCGCAGCTGCAAGTGACACGCAAATTCTCCAGGTTCTACCCGGCGAGCAGCTCTATCGTGAGCTACCTCCGTACAGAATCCCGGGTGCCAATATCTGGCTCACCAGTGGACTAATCACGACTGTATGGATGATCTTCATATTTAGTCTTGCACTAGTTGGTTGGGCGAATCTCAAAACCAGAAATGAACCGCATCCGATCGGTCCGAGCAGTTCTGAAGTCGAGGGAGACAGCACAGATGCTTAACCTCCTAAACCTTCCAAAGAACGCAGGAATAATCGGCCCGTTCATCGGGGTAGTCATTCTGCTAACCACAGTTCTAGTGTTGGTTCTTCAGATGACGATTCGCCCTTGGGCTGATGACAACTATGGTTCACAAACTCACCTGAGCATGGTGGAAGAGCTGAACGGCTACTCACGCACAGAACTCACGTACATCGGTGATGTTTCTGAGGCACCGCTTGGTTGGGAGCCGTCAGATCTCGCACGTGCTTCTAGCGAAGGTTATGCCGAGTTCGTTGGGTACGGCTGCGCAAGCTGTCACGGTCTAGATGGGCAGGGTTCAAACTCCGTTCCATCGGTTACCGGCACAACATCGCGCCGACTCGCTAACATGCTCGAAAAAGGCCCAAAGACGATGCCTGCCTACGCTGACACGCATTTAGTTGGAGCCGATATGGAAGCGATCGCAGCGTATTTGGGTAGTTTTGCGGAAGCGACACCGACACCGGAACCAATTGTTCGCCTAACAGCGACTCCGTTCCCGATGCCGACTGCTACAGCAGCGCCGATTGCAGAGCCAACGGCAACGCCAGTACCAGTTGCCACTTTGGCTCCGGGTGCACCGACGCCTACGCCTTCGCCTACACCTGAACCAACAGCAACCCCGGCACCGGTCGATACTGCGCATCTCGAAAATGCACAGCGACTGTTCTTTGATGTGGGTTGTGATATCTGCCACGGCGAACTCGCCGAAGGTACTTCGGATGGTCCGACTATCGAAGATATGACCGGCGAAGAAATAAGAGATTTTGTTCGTGATCCTCAACGCCCAGCTGGATCGAAATTCAGCGAAGCAATGGATCCATACGACACCGGATCGCTAAGTGAGGAAGAGTTGGATGAAATCATCTTCTTCTTGCTCAACCGCCAGAACTAATAACGACAATAACAACGGATTACTGGAGAGAACATTGCAAGCGCATTTTGCAAAACCGCTACGCCCGATCTTGATGATCGTGCTCGGCATCCTGTTCGTCATCCCGCTCGCCTGTCAGGGCGCTGAGGGTGAAGACGGTCATGCAGGTCCGGTCGGACCCCCCGGACGGCCGGGTGTGACAGGTCTTGAAGGTAATACCGGAGGCCCCGGCGCTACCGGTGGCGCAGGCCCTGCTGGCCCAGTCGGCGAAGACGGACCTCAGGGCCCAGCAGGGCCACAGGGAGCCGCTGTAGCTTTGGCTGACGTCCAGTCGATGGTCGATCTTGCGGTGGTAAATCTCGCTAACATCGATTCAGATGCCGACAAGATCGCTCTTGGTGGGCGCCTGTACGACAACTGGATGTTGGAAAGTGGAATCGAAGCCCTTCCGGGCGACCACCCACTTTGGTCTGACCAGACTACGAATGCGCTGACGGAAGCTGCGACTTTCCGATGTAAGGAATGTCACGGCTGGGATTACAAGGGCGAGACCGGTGCGTATGCTTCCGGTTCGCACTTCACAGGGTTCACTGGTGTAATGCGCGCCGGCAAGACGATGTCGAAAGACGATCTTGTTCAAGTACTCCGTGGTGGGTTCAACGCCAATCACGACTTCCGATTCGACATCTCTCGAAAGAATCTCGATGCCCTTGCTACGTTCCTTGATCTCGGACTAGAAAACTACTCTGAGTTCATCGACTACGACACGAAGCTGCCTCGACAAATCCCCGTAATGGCAAACGGCGAGACTCGATACACTCGAACCTGTGCCGGTTGTCACGGAGCTGATGGCAAGAACCTCAACTTCAAGACGGTTGCAACACCACAGTACCTTGGCGATATCGCAGTCGGTAACCCGTGGGAATTCTTGCACAAAGCTCTCTACGGTCAACCTGGTGTGAGCGGAATGCCTCCGGTTTCGACTCGTGGATGGTCGGATCAAGATCTAACCGATCTGCTGGCATACGTTCAGTCACTGGCTGACTAGAGCATTCGATAAAACTAGCAATAAAAAAGCCCGCCTTTATGGCGGGCTTTTTTATGTTTCGAATAAACGAACTACGGCATCGACATGCCGAGGTCTAGTTCGGAGCTCATCGAGTTGAACCACTCAACAACTTCCTTGTGATACGGAATTCCATCCCGCTTGCGAATCTCGGTTTCCTCATGCTCGGGAAGACCAGCGTAGTAAACGCGATCGTGACCCGGAGCCGGAGTCGTATTGGCAAGTTTCGTTAGCAGCTTGTCCATATCGGCCTTGAATTCATCGGCATCAATGAACGCTTCGACATTGAATGCCATGACGAAGAACGAGTAGTCCTTCTCAGCGATGAATCCAGGACCGTTTCCAGAAAGAATTCCCGACATGATGTCGGCGATAGCAGCGAATCCGTAACCCTTATGTCCGCCGTTCTCTCGAGTTCCACCAAAAGGCAGCATTCGGAACGATCCGAACTCAGGAACATCAACAGCTTCCATAATCGGAGAGCCATCTAGGTTTGCGATCCACCCCGGTTCGATCTTCGATCCAATACGACGCGTAAGTGACAGTTTGTTGGCTGCAACCTGTGTAGTCGCTACGTCAAATACGAACGGAGGCATTTTGTCGGCAGGAGCGCCCCATGCGATTGGCTGCGTGCCGAACGCCGGTTCAGCACCGTTTGTTGGCACCTGTGCACCACCGCCAGCAGAGACCATCGCCATGCCGATCATGTCTTGTTCGACAGCCTGCATCACGTAGTAGGCAAGCATGCCGAAGTGGCGAGTGTTCTTCACTGCCACCGCACCCATGCCATGTTCTTTCGCCTTCTCGATAGCGAGATTCATTGCCCGCGGTCCTAGATGAAGACCTAGCCCCCCGTCGCCATCCCAAGTGGCGGTTACCGATGATTCACGAACTGTCTTGACGTCGGGATGTGCGTTGTATGAACCATCGCCATAGCTGGCGATATATGCCCGAAGCATGTTTGAAATACCGTGACTCTCGCAGCCACGTAGATCGCTGGTTAGCAGTACATCGGCGCAAGAAGCGGCTTCATCTGCAGGCAATCCCATCTTTTCAAATACAGCCTGGGTTCCTGCACGAGCCTTCTGTTCGGTTACTAATACTTGGTCTTTTTCTGGCACGAGGAAGTGCTTAAGCATCGTTCAACTATTCCTTGAAGCTTCACGGCTACGGGTCAATTCACATCTGAATCTGCGGCGGAAGTCTACTCCCGAAAAACTTACTCTGGTGTGAGGTTTCTCGGGGATCAGTTGCCATGTTCGTGGGGCTTGAGCAGTTGATAGCACGTTTTGATCACTGGAACCGATATCCCCCGCTGTTCAGCTTTGTGAACAACAGCACCGATTAAATCTTCCAGTTCTAGCCGCCTACCCGCTTCCAGATCACGGGTCATCGATTGCTTTGATTTTGGAGCGAAGCTGGCAAATTCAACCAATTTCTTCGCATCGATATCAAAGCCTTCTGCCTGGCCTACAGCAGCCACTTCCCGACATGCGTTTCGGTGCAATTCTGCCAATTCAGGGTTCGCCATTGCATCTCCGGGACTTAGTCGAGCAACAATGAACGGACTAAACGATGCATATGCGCAGAGTTTTCGCCAGAGAGGCTCCCAAATGTTGTCGACTGCTTCTACCTTCAAACCAGCCTCGTTGAACGCGTCTGCGAGCCTCTGAACACGGTTCGAAATCGGGCCATCCAGCTCGCCGATGGCGTTAGGACTGTAAGTGGCGAATCCGAGAACATGTTTACTGCCAACAATGTCACCAATCCGACCCGGCGCAGCGACTCCGTTTTGGAGGGGAATGATGGTCGTGTCATCGCCAACGATTGGCTTGATCAGATTTGCCGCATCATCGAGGTGGTAATTTTTGACAGCGAATACGATGCTATCGACAGGTGCCATACATTGAGGCGCGTCGGTCGCTTGCACGCTTTCGATTACGAACTCTGGGCCAAACGATCCGGCAGGAACGATTAGTCCTTTGCTCTGAAGTTCAGCGAGTCGAGCACCCCGGGCGATGAATGTGACATCGTGCCCAGCAGTGATCAACCGAGCACCGTAACGACTGCCGATATCGCCAGCACCCATAATCGCAAACCGCATTGTCATCTCCTGCTCATCCGTTGTTCACAAGCCAAAATCTTGCCGTTCACATAAAAATTTGTGACGCCGAGCAGAAGATACAGCCGCGAACGGCAATTGGATACGACATTTCGATCAACGTCTTGCTCATCTATTCGTTCACCGGTGTACAGTGCGCAATCGAACTCGATCTCAAAGCGGCTAGCTAAGGACTTTCGAACAGATGGCAAAAATGACAGGTGCGCAGTTCGTGGCAGAAACGATCAAATCGTACGGGGTTGATCACATATTTTTCGTCCCGGCCGTCCTGTATGGAGTCCTCGCCGAGTTTGAAAAACTTGGTGGTACTCCCGTGATGGCTCACTCAGAGAAATCAGCCGCCTACATGGCCGATGCCTATGCTCGAGTTCGTAACGCACCTGCCGTTGCGTTTGGGCAGTCGGTTGGAGCGGTGAATCTGGCAGCAGGACTTCAAGATGCGTTCTTAGCTCTTTCACCCGTCGTAACCCTGACAGGTCGTCGACAACCCGGATGGCGACAACGTCATTCCTATCAAGAGGTTGATCACCGGGCTGCGTACGATGCAGTGACGAAGTTCAATGCGGAAGTGGAAACTCAGGGCGAGTTACCTATGTTGCTTCGTCAGGCGTTCCGTGAGGCAGTCTCAGGAGCGCCCGCCCCTACTCATCTCGACCTCCCCGGCATCAGTGGTGCCGATCTGATGGGACCGTTCGATGATTTCGAAGTGATTTCTGAATCACGATTCAACTCGATTCCGCCGTTTAGGGCTCATCCAGCCCCAGACGATATCCAAGCTGTTGCGAAATTGTTCGCCGAAGCAAAACGGCCAGCGATAGTTGCCGGCGGAGGCGTAACGCTTTCCGGTGCGGCCATTGAATTAAGGCAGTTGATAGAAAAGCTCAACGTACCGATGGCATACGCGCTGAACGCCAAGGGACAAGTTCCAGATAATCATCCGCTGAACATCGGAATGGTCGGTTCGTATTCTCGTTCTTCAGCCAACAAGTTCATCCGTGAATCCGATTTTGTGCTTTACGTTGGCAGTCGCACTGGCAGTCAGGTAACCCACGACTGGAAGATTCCAGGCCCGGGTGTGAAAGTCGCACAGATCGATACCGAAGCCGCTGAGCTAGGTCGCAATTACCCTAACGCTGCGAGCGTGCTTGGCGATGCCAGAGAATCGCTAAAAATGTTGATCGACGCTGTGGATCCAGTCGCTGAACGAAACGACTGGCTTGGTCGTGTTGGTGAGATCGAGTCCGATTGGGCTGCTGAGCACGAGCACTTCCTCACTTCCGATGCCGTTCCCATGCGCCCTGAACGGGTTTGCAAAGAGATTTCGGATGCCTTGCCTGATGACGGAGTAGTAGTGGTCGACACGGGTCACAACGCCATGTGGGCCGGAATGTATCTCGATATCAACAAACCGGGGCAGCGCTTCCTTCGGTGTGCTGGATCGCTCGGCTGGGCGTTCCCAGCTGCTATCGGAGCAAAATATGCCGTTGGCGACAGACCCGTCGTGTGCTTCACTGGCGATGGTGGGCTTTGGTACCACTTCACTGAACTAGAAACGGCTGTCAGCCAGAATCTTCCTTTCGTGACTGTCGTGAATGACAACCGATCTTTCAATCAAACTCAGGGCGGTGTGAAACGCGCTTTCGCCGACAACGCTGGCGATGGATCGAACGTGTGGAAGTTCACCGACGTCGATTTCGCAGCTGTGGCTCAGGAGATGGGTGCGATTGGTATGAGGGTTACTCAGCCTGAAGAACTGGGTAGCGCAATCAAAGAAGCGCTAGAGGCTGATCGCCCAGTGGTTATCGATGCTAAGACCGATCCCGATGCAATGGCTCCGCTGCCGTGGGGGTAGTTCTAAAAACAGCCTAAACGTTGGGCTGCAAACGAAAGAGCACTAAAGTGGCCACAACCATCGAGGAGTGCGATTGCAAAATGTTTCGTACTCCTCACCGAACTGTTCAGTGAGGAATTTTTCTTCGCCTGAAATAACTCGAAATTGAGTGATTGTTCCTGCGATAAGTGAAGCGGCAATTAACCACCAAGAACCAAGTAGCAGTCCGAGACCCAAGGTCACTAACAACCAGCTGAGGTACATAGGGTTCCGAGTGAACCTATAAGGTCCTGAAGTTCGTAATGTTTCCGGCTTCGCCATCGCCTCTTGGCCGAACGATGTGGCCGCCCACACCGACAACACAACGCTCCCGGCTATCAGCGCGCCACCAAAAATTACGTAACCAATGTTGGTCACAAACGTAGTGCTGTCAGCAGCCCAGAAGTGCAATACCAACCCGACCAGCAGTAAACCAAGCTGATACTCGGGAACAGGAAAATTCTTCAGCCAACCCATATTGTCACCGTAACGAATCGTTAAATTGCGTTCAGCCGAATTGCTTCAAACAGGCGAGATACCTAGAACGAGTGTTTAGAGTTCTCGATACTGATGGTTTAGTTCGCCATCAGCAATATTAACCACTCGGTAGCCCGACGGATCATCGCCAAGCGGATAACCGAGTGCGCTAGTAACAACTACATCGAGACCGTTGTCGCTCGCTTCGTGATTTCGGTGCCAGTGGCCAGCAAACACCGTTTGCACATTGGCTTCTCGCAACAATTTCACTACCGGTGTGCGTCGCTCAAGAGGAATAGTCCAGTAGCCGTTGGGCTGATTTGGTGGGCTTGGTGCCCAGTCAAAATCGACATCTTCTTCTTCGGCATTGTTCAAGAACAGTGGGTGATGCATGAATGCAACCACATGCTCCGAATCTTTCGATTCTCGTGACTGAAGCGTGTCACCGAGAAAATCCATCTGGGTCTTGTGCTCGTCGAGCATGTTCTGAGGCCGATCAAGAAGCACAGAATTCAAAATAATGAACTTTGATTCGCCGTGATTGAACGAGTAGTAGTCGGCTCCGAATTCGGAACGATACTTGGCCGTCGATTCACTGTCGGGAATGAGATTATTCACTCCGATATCGTGATTCCCAGGCACCCAATGAACAGGCGTATCGGCGCCATAAGCGCCTAGCGTCTCACGAATGAGCGCTATCTCGTTTTCGTCGCCAGCTGTGTCGACCATATCGCCACAGACCACCACAAACGCAGGATCGATCTCTTTGATCTGCTCGATAGCTGTGGTCAGGTTTGCTCGATCCTGCTTTAGTCCTTCGCTCTTCGGGGCATCTTTTACATTGAGCCCGTTTTTGCGAAGAAACTCTGCCGCTTCGGGATCCATTCCCGAGAAGCGATCAAACATTCCCACTTGAGGATCGGCCATTTGGATGAAATTGAAATTTGCCATGAGAGCGATCTTACCGAAGGCGGCATCGGAGGATTACCGAGCGGCTATACCGATTCTGTGAAATTTTCACATTGCCCGATTACTGGCGAGCCTAGAGTTCGCCAATCGGAAGGCTAACCGTAACCCTTGCGCCGTGACCTTCTTGGTTGGCAGCTTCGATGGTGCCTTTGTGAGCGGAGACTATAGCCGCCACAATCGCCAATCCGAGTCCTGCCCCACCCGTTTCTCGAGACCGCGAACTGTCTATTCGGTAGAAGCGTTCAAATAGTTTCTCGGAGTCATCCTCAGGTAAGCCGGGGCCATCATCGACAACATCCATAATCGCCTGACCATTCTCCTCGCGAAGTGAGATCGTCACTGCGGTGCCATCGGGTGTGTGAGCACGTGCATTCGCCAAGAGATTCGCAATCACCTGAGTCAATCTCTGCTCATCGCCCATCACTCGCACTGGCCCATCGCTATTGATCGTAACTGGATGCTCAGGGTCGATCGCCTCACTGTTTGTGGCAGCGTCGCCAGCGACATCAGTTAAGTTCACGGAAGCTGGTTCCATTGCGTAGACACGGTCGAGCCTCGCTAGCAGCAGCAAATCGGCTACCAGTCTTTCCATTCGAGAGGTCTCAGATCCGATTCGCCTCATAGCGTTGTCGATGTCTTTGTTTTCGACCAACGCTCCCTGTCGATACAACTCGCTGTAGCCGAGCACTGCTGCTATCGGTGTGCGGAGTTCGTGCGATGCATCGGCGACGAAATCTGTGAGTCTCGCTTTGGCGTTCTGCTCTTCGGTTATCGCATCTTCAATCTGCACCAGCATGTCGTTCAAAGCTGTACCCAAACGCCCGAGCTCGACTGAGCTATCGACAACGTTCACTCGCTGAGACAGATCTCCACCAGCGATTGCAGATGCGGTTTCGACCATTTGATCGATGGGTTTCAATTCACGTCGCACAGCCCACCACGTCGCAAGTGCGCCGAGGATAGCGACTAAAACAGCTGTTACTCCAAATGTTCTAACGAGATCGGAAACCGCTGCATCAACCTCACCGAGAGGAACAGCCCAAACACCAATTTCGTCAGTGTCGGTAGCCCAGGCAAATGCTCGATAGTTCAGCGAACCGTCTTCGGAAGAAATAGTCGAGAATTCGCCTTTTGCGACTAGTGCAGCGAATGCTTCAACGTTCGGTAGAGGATCGGGATTATCGGTGAATCCTGACGCCTGCCCCGTGACGGTACGAGCTTGAACATCAACAATCACGAGTGCCTGTGGAGATTTGACGGCCGGGCGATTGGGATCGACTTCAAGAGTTACTTGTGCAAGCAGGTCGGTTGAATTTAGGTACTTGTCGCGAATACCAGCCTGAATAACAGCGAGGTCTTCATCGATAGCACCGACAAGCACGTTACGGGTTGAACCAACAACAGCGGCTCCCACTACAGCAACTACCACTAAAAGTAGGAGGCTGAACGCAGCGACGAGTCGTGTCTGGAGTTTCATCTTTAGGAATCCGTTTTACGCAGCACATACCCGGTGCCGCGCACCGTGCGGATCAACTCGGCGGCTTCGCTTCCTAGCTTCTTACGCAGGTAGCTGACGTACGTTTCCACAACAGCGTCGTTACCTTCGAAATCGTATTCCCACACGTAGTCGAGGATCTGTGTCTTCGACAACACGTGTCCCTGATTTAGCATCAGATACCGCAATAGTTTGAACTCTGTTGGCGAAAGTTCGATTTCTCTTTCATCGACAAATACCTGATGTAGGTCTTCGTCTAATTTGAGATTCCCGCACAAAAGATGATTTTCGTCTTCATCGTTCTGGGTTCTGCGCAATATCGCCTCGATACGCAGAGTGAGTTCTTCGAGGCTGAACGGCTTGGTGAGGTAATCGTCTCCACCACCACCAAATCCCGTACGTAG
>JABIHL010000101.1 GCA_018649665.1 Chloroflexota bacterium
CCACTAGCATCTTGCGTAGCGATGCTGCACGGGTCGCTTCGGGAGTTGCGATTTGCTTCATCATCGCACTGTTTTCGGAGATCATATCGAGGCGTTTTAGTTTGGTGACGCCATCGACTAGTTTTGCGACTTCAGTGCTGAATTCTTCTTCGAGTTCTTCGAAGCTAATGCCGCAGTCTTCTATTACGTCGTGGAGTAGTGCTGCTTGAATCGTGGTGGCATCGAGTCGCATATCGGCGAGTCGGATGGCGGTTGCGATTGGGTGAACAACGAACGGCTCGCCGGAGTCGCGTACTTGACCGTCGTGGGCTTTGATCGCGTACTCAAGTGAGTGCTCCACTGTGGAGGCGCGATCGGCTGGCAGGTACTTATGAACCGAGTGCATTAGATCCTTAGCGGATCCGATTTGTGGAGTGGTTGTCATAAATCGCAGGCTTGCCAGCAAATTGGCAATTTAGTTGGTTCTCGCCAGCACGCGTTAGCGTGTTCGTTATTCCATTCTAATAGTTTGATGAAATTAAGGGTGAGAGAGGAACATACGCGAAATCTTAGATCAGCTTGAATAGAGCCGTGCGATTTCATCTCGTTCGAATACAGGAAGAGGTTCGCTGATTCCGTTTGAAGTTCGAGTTAGTCCGTTTTCTGAATCTGTGATATTCCCAATGACATTCGCCGGTATGCCTTCATTTTCAAGCGAATCGACGATTTCTTGAGAGCCGTTTGGATTGCAGGTGATGACTAGAGCACCCGATGCGATGAGCCCCCATGGATCGAGATCGAGAGCTGTGCATATTGCCTTAGTCTCGGGATAGACGAGTACTTGTTCGGCGTCGACGTTAATTCCGGTTTTAGAAGCTCGCGCCATTTCGTCTAGGGATCCGGCGAGTCCGCCTTCTGTTGGGTCGTGCATGGCGGTCACATGCCCGGTTGACGTGGCTATGCCGGCAGCTTTGACGACTGATATGCCGGGAGAGTCGAGGAATTCCGCGGCTTTGGCGATTTGCTGCTTTGATAGTCCTGCCGAGAGAAGTTCTGATTCACTTTCTCGGGCGATTATCGCTGTGCCTTCTATCGCAATGCCCGAAGTGAGGATTACGTCGTCGCCGATGTTGGCGGTAGAGGTTTTTACTGTTTCGGATGGAGCGGCTTCACCGAGCATGGTTCCTGCGATTATTGGTCGGGGTAGACCGATCGTAATTTCGGTGTGTCCGCCTATCAGCGTGATTCCTAGTTCGGAGGCTGCTTCATGGAGTTGAGCGAATATGTCTCTGGCGGTTGAAGCGGGTTCGTTTTCGGGTAGCAATAGCGTTCCGAGGAACCATTTTGGAGTGCCGCCCGATGCTGCGATGTCGTTGGCGTTGACTTGAATTGCGTACCAGCCGATGCGATCGGTGGCGAACGTAATTGGATCGGATTTGGCGATGAGTGTTTTGCTACCAAACGAAACGAACGCGGCGTCTTCTCCAACTCCTGGACCGAGCAATATTCTCGGGTCTGTTGGTGCGAGATCACTGAGGAAATTGGCGAGTAGGTCGGCAGGTAGCTTGCCTGCTTTGAGTCGCCTATTCGCTAGTTCATCGGTCATCAGGCGTGTGCCTTCGTTCATTGGGCTTCTTACGGGGTTTCGGTTGGAAGCTGAGGAATTGGATCGCCGGTGAGGTAGGGACCGATGATGTAGCCGAGTATTGGGGCGGTTCCGTGGAGTTCGTTCCAGTAGATATCGAACGCTTTGTAATTTTCTTCGCAAATGAATTCGATTCCGCTGGTTCCGTCACTGGTGACGAAATCGAGTCTGAATATCGTCGTGCACGGGGGTGCGTACGAGATTCCGGATTCTTGGTTGAAGAGGGTGATCACTCGTGCCATGTCTTCTGGAGTCATTTCTCTTCGAACTTCAAAATTACCTGTTGAGAAATCTCTTCGCATGAGCGTGAGTTTGGTGGAATCTGCGAGGTTGGCTTGCTCGGTAATATTTACGAGAGGAGCGTTTGATGGCGTTCGCTCATCGCATCGGACGACTACCGAATCGTCGGCATTGGCGTGATATTCCCAGGTCGTAGATCCGTTGCTGATGATGTAGTAGAAGCCGCTGTATGGGGCTTCACTCGTGTCGTTTAATGTTCCTGGTTCCGGGCATCCGAGAGCGGCTGACGGCCACTTTGCAGCGCCGACTGATTGGACGAACAGTGTCGAGAAGTCGATGCCTTTTTCGGTGAAGAGGCGCCCCATTTCGTTGACGTGAGAAGGAGGCGGCACCGGTGTAGATGTTGCTGTAGGTGTTGGGCTAGGTGTTGCGGTTGGTTCGGGAGTTGGCGTTGGTCCGGGAGTGTTCGTTGCTGTCGGAACCGGGGTGATAGTTGGGCGTGCCGTTGCCAGTGCTTGAGTGGCTGTTGACGGCATATTGGTTGCTGTCGGGTCGTCATCAACGTCATTTGATGAGCAAGATACGGCAATTGCGATCAAGGTGATTGCTGCGATGAGAATTAGTTCAGTGCGTAGCGGGCTTTTCACTTTGGTTCTTCCGTGTTCGATTGACTCGATGCTTGAGTGATGTCGGGAGTTATCTAACTACGACGAATTCGTAGGTTGAATTGGGTTCGGTAGTGTCGACAAGAGCCCAGATTTGGGTCGGGTTTTCGCCGGCTTCTTCTTCAAATTCTTCGGGTATCAAAACCTCAATAATGACGTGCCCGTCCTGTTCGGATTTGTAGGCTCGTGTTACCTGAGGATTCGGACTGGCATTTATCCAACCGCCAACGAGAACTTCTTCTGGAAATTCGATCTCGTCGACTCCAATTAGTGCGGTATCTGAGAATGATGAGTTGAATTCAGCGACATCTTCTTCAGATCGGATGATGTGGACGATTTCATAGTCGGGCGTGGCTGAATTGGAGATGGTTACCGTGGTATGTGCCGGTTCGGCTGGAACGATCTGGAAGGTCGATTCACAGAGGGCTCCGGTGCCTGCGCCTTGGTCGGCGTTGTATTCGTAAAACACGCCTTCGTGCTGCATTAGGAGTCGGTAGCCAGGAATGAGATAGGCACCGGTTAACGACTCAGGGGTTGGGTAGCAGCCTGGGTTTCGGTCGGTCCAGGTTTCGTGTTCGAACAAGATTTTTCTTGGTGCAGAGGCATCGATCTGAAGACTTGCGGCCATTGCTTCTCGAGCGGCGGATTCGATGATCGCTTCCGGCTCGCCAACTTGGACATTCGCTGGTGTCGGTTGCGCGATATCTGGTGTCGGCGGCGAATCAGAGTAAAAGTCTTCACATGCAACGGTGAGAAGCGCGACTAGCACGACAAATAACGCAATTGCGTAACGGCGGTGCGGAGTTTTTTTCATGTTTCTACGGTGCACGTGCATATGTGAATGGTGTGAACGAGCGTGGTGTAAAAACTCACGCCCGCTGCTCTATGGCAACAGTGAGCTGTATGTCTGTTCGTACGTCAGATTGTAGTTGTTAGTTTGTTACCCGTGCCTTATTTGTGAAGGACGCGTTTGGTGAAGATTTGAATCAGACGATGTAGCTTTACGTTCGTGTCTTAGCCAATACGTTAAGTCAATGCTATGTATATGCGAATTCATATATTCGGGCATACAAACAGTCAAAACTACGCAGTGAAACTACGAGTGGGTAAGTATGGATAAAGTCCTCACGGTATTTTCATAAATGATATTTGCTAGATCAATATAAATGTGTATTGTTTAGGTAAGGATTTCGATATACGAATGATTTAGGACGTACCGGTGAAGCGTTAAGCAGATTCAGGAATCCTAAATCGATACGACTTAGAGGACTTTCGGAATGAATAAGAGCGTAGCCAGTTTATGGCGCGTAGCGGCTAGTTTCACTCTGTTTTCAGTATTGGCACTGGTCGCCATTTCATGTTCGACCGACGATGAGGGAGGCGAATCTTCAAAATCCAAGCCTCTCGTTGTTTATTCCGGGCGTAGTGAATCGTTGATTGCTCCGCTGATCGCCGATTTCGAGGAGATCACAGGTGAGAAGGTTCAGGTGAACTATGGTTCGACTGGCACGCTGGCGGCGACTCTTCTCGAAGAGGGTGACAACACCCCTGCAGATGTGTTTTTCGCTCAGGATCCGGGTGGTTTAGGTGCTATAGATTCGCTTCTAGCCGCATTGCCAGAAAACATTCTGAGTTCTGTTCCAGATTGGGCTCAGGATCCTGAAAACAAGTGGGTTGGTACATCAGGACGTGCACGTGTGATCGTGTACAACACCGACATGCTTACTGAGGCTGATCTTCCTGATTCAATCGAAGATTTCGCAAAGCCAGAGTGGAAAGGTCGAATTGGTTGGCCTCCTACTAACGGTTCACTTCACGCGATGATTACCGCGATGCGGCAAGAGTGGGGTGAGGATCGAACTAAGGCTTGGCTTGAGGGTATCGTTGCGAACGAGCCTAAGATTTACGAGAAAAACACGCCGACTGTCGCTGCCGCTGGCGCAGGTGAGATCGAAGTTGGATTCGTGAACCATTACTATCTTCACCGCTTCATTGCTGAAGAGGGTGAGTCGTTTGCGGCTCGAAATTACTACACCCGTGCTGCTGATCCGGGATCGGTAATTCTGGTGGCTGGTGTTGGAGTGCTCGCTGAATCTGACAATAAGGATCTTGCACAGCAGTTCATCAAGTTCTTGCTCAGTGCGACTGGTCAACAGTATTTCACTTCGCAGACTTACGAATTCCCGCTCAACGAGAACGCTAAGCCCAACAATCTACTTCCTGCGCTTGAGGACATTACTAAGCCTTCGATTGATCTGGGCGACTTGATCGATCTTGAGGGAACACAGGATCTACTTCGGGAGGTAGGCGCTCTACCGTAAGGATGGGCTGGGGCATGTTCGATCTGCTCCCAATATGTTGATCCGATTGTGTTGTGCACAAACGTTGGAGTTCGTTTCGCAGACATCGCCTTTTGAAATCCTGATGGTGTCTGCGTGACTATTTCTGACGTTATTTCTACCGGGTGGAAATCCACCGATGGAAAACGGCCGCCTGCGTTTCTTTTAGCGTCGGCGGCTGTTGTCGCGTTTGCGGCGCTAATTCCTGTTGCTTACTTGTTTGCAAGATCGATTAACGCTGGCTCGGAGTGGATCGACATCGTATGGCGGCCGAGCACCGCTGCTGTATTTGGTCGAACGTTTTTGCTGATTGCTCTCGTGACGGTTATTTCGGTAGTTGTAGCAGTACCACTTGCGTGGTTGACGGTGAAATCGAACATTCCTCTTCGTAGAGTGCTTTCGGTGGCTTCTGTGTTGCCGCTAGTGATGCCAAGTTTCGTGATGGCTACCACTGTTATTGAGATGTACTCGCCGAAGGGCGTTGTACAGGGCTGGCTTTCGGGGCTTGGCGTTGAGCGGTTGCCTGATATTTACGGCCTTGGTGGCGCAACACTCGTACTCGTGCTGATGACGTATCCATATGTTCTTTTGACGGTGAGGGGTGCGTTACGAAGGATGGACCCTGCTCTGGAAGAGGCTGCACGGGCGATGGGATATGGTCCGATTCATACGTTTAGGGCTGTGACGTTGCCAATGTTGCGACCTGCGATTGCTGGCGGATCGCTGTTGGTGGCTTTGTATACGTTGAGCGATTTCGGTGGTGTGGCACTGTTGAGATATCAGACGTTCACTTCGACGATCATGATTCAGTATGAGTCGTCGATCGATCGCACACTTGCAGCTGTTCTTTCGTTGATTCTTGTCGCTATCGCTGTGTTGCTTTTGTTTGGTGAAGGATTTACTCGTGGACGTGGGGCTTACCACCGCAGCACTGTGGGTGCTGTGCGAATTTCTCGACGAATTGATCTTGGTCGCTGGCGATGGGCAGGGGCGGCTGTAGTTGGTGTTCCGGTTTTGATCGGGTTGGTTATTCCGGTTGCCGTGTTGGTTCACTGGCTCGTTCGAGGATTGTTGAACGATCAGGAGCTGTTGCCGTTGCTCATTCCAGCCAGAAATTCGTTGTATATCTCTCTTTTGGCTGCGGTTACGACTGTGCTGGCAGCATTGCCAATTGCAATACTTGCAGTTCGATTCCAAAGTCGACTAAGTCGATTCTTTGAGCGGGCGATTTATATTGGATTCGGATTACCTGGTGTAGTTGTTGCGCTATCGTTGGTGTTCTTTGGGATCAACGTGGCACGTCCTTTGTACCAATCGATTTGGATGTTGATATTCGCCTTTGTCGTTCTGTTTTTACCGGCGAGTGTTGGGGCGTTACGGAGTTCGTTGCTACAAGTGAATCCACGAGTTGAAGAGGCTGCTCAAAGTTTAGGGCGATCTCAATGGAGAGTGATCTTCTCGGTCACTGTGCCATTGGTTATGCCGGGTGCATTGGCTGGTGGAGCGATGGTGTTCCTTTTGACAATGAAAGAGCTTCCGGCGACTTTGATACTTTCTCCTATCGGGTATCGCACACTTTCTTCTTCTATATGGTCGGCAGCATCCGAGGCGTTTTTCGCTAAGACTGCCGCTGCGGCCCTGTTGCTGGTTTTGGTTGCTGGTGTCCCGACGGCATATTTGACGTTACGGGGACACAATGACGGAGCTGATGAATCCGATCGAGTGACTGAGCCTGATAGGGAATCACCATCACAAACTGCTGAGGTAACTCGATGAAAATGCCTTGGCGTAAAAAACAGTCCGATATTTCGGTGCCTCCGGGAGTAATTCCGGGCGTTGCTGGTTCAGGCGCGGCAGGCGTTGCTTCAACCGAAGCGGGTGTGATTGAACTTCAGGGGGTCGAGTGCAGCTACCCGGGATCGGACGTTCCGGCGATTAGCGAGTTCAATTTGCTTGTGAAGCCCGGCGAGTTTGTGAGCATTTTGGGTCGTAGCGGTGCTGGTAAGACAACTGCTCTGAGAGTGGTTGCTGGATTCGAGCAGGTTTCATCCGGGTATGTTCGTGTTGGTGGTCAGTTGGTGGGCTCTTCGTTCGTTCATGTGCCGCCAGATCAACGTCGGATCGGGCTTGTTTTTCAGGACTATGCGCTGTTCCCGCATTTGACGGTTGCTAAGAACGTTGAGTTCGGGCTGAAGGGGCTTCCTGCGGAAGAGCGTCGAGAACGAATTGCACCTGTGTTGAATATGGTCGGTATGAGCGGGTACGAATCTCGCTACGTGCATGAGCTTTCGGGTGGTCAGCAACAGCGAGTGGCGATAGCGAGGGCGTTGGCTCCTGATCCGGTCGCGTTGTTGTTGGATGAGCCGTTTAGTAACCTTGATCGTCAGCTACGGGCGGCACTTCGTCGAGATATTAAGAGGATTGTGCGCGAGACCGGGGCGACTACGTTGTTGGTTACACACGATCGTGAAGAGGCGTTGGCGACGTCGGATCGTGTTGCGGTGATGGGCCGGAACAGTATCGAGCAGATCGGTACACCGGAAGAGGTTTATAGAAATCCGGTTTCGGCGGCAGTGGCGAAATTGATCGGGCCATGCGAACTGATTCCTGGCATATTCCGTGGTGGCGTTGTTGTGACCGAGGCGGGTGTGTTTCCGACTCGGGTGACGACCGATATTCATATGGCAGATGGACAGCAGGCTCTGGCGTTGATGCGGACATCGGAGTTAGAGATCGAGCTTGCTGGTGAGGACGATCAGCGGACTGCGACTGTTGAACTGACGGAGTTCGAGGGCGAGTTTACTGAGTACAGCATTAGGCTGGATTCAGGGACCTTGCTGAGGGTTCGTCGGCGAGCTGCGGACCCTATCGACGTTGGTAGCCGAGTGAAGGTTCATACTCGGGATGATTCCAAGGTGATCGTTTTTCCGGTTTAGGTTGGGCGGCAATTCGCTAAACCTGATAGCCGTGTTGCAGAAGGTTTGAGCGGTTGCTTGTTGCTGGGCGACCGAACGTTTTTACGCGAACTTCTTGATTATGAGGCAGGCGTTTTGGCCGCCGAAACCGAAGCTATTCGAGAGAGTTACGTTGACCTCGACTTCGCGGGCTACGTTCGGAATGTAGTCGAGATCACAGTCGGGGTCGGGTTCATCTTGGTTGATCGTTGGGTGAAGAATGCCGTCGTTGATGCTGTTGATGCAGACGATGGCTTCGAGCGACCCTGATGCGCCAAGCGAGTGACCGACCATCGACTTGGTCGAGCTGATTGGCACGTTGTAAGCGTGTTCGCCAAAAACGGCTTTGATCGCTTTGGTTTCCGAGGCGTCGTTGATTGGTGTCGATGTGCCGTGTGCGTTTATGTAGTCGATATCGTTGATCGTAACGCCAGCGTTTGTTAGCGCTCGGTTCATTGCTTTGGCGGCACCAAGGCCTTCTGGGTGAGGCTGCACGAGGTGGTAGGCATCGGACGATACGCCCCAGCCTCCGATTTCTGCGTAGATTGTTGCTCCGCGTGCCTGTGCGTGTTCGAGGCTTTCTAAGATTAGAATCCCGCTGCCTTCCGCCGGAGCGAATCCGTCGCGCCCTTTGTCGAACGGTCGGCTAGCTTTGGAGGGATCGCCGTCCCAAGTTGAAAGTGCTCGCATGGTGCTGAATCCCCCCATGCCTATTTCACAGATTCCAGCTTCGGTGCCTCCGGTGACGATAACGTCGGCGTCGCCGCGGCGGATAACTTCGGCTGCTTCGCCAATTGCTTGAGTGCTGGCTGCGCACGCTGTGACACATGTGTTTGTGTAACCGGTGAGATTGAACCGGTGCGAAATGTTGGCTGCTGCCATGTTCACAAGCATCATCGGAATGTAATAGGGGCTCATACGGCCGACACCGCGCTTTACGCGAATTTCTGCTTGTGCGTCGGTTTCGGGAAGTCCGCCCGAACCACTACCGATCAGAACACCGATTCGGTCGAGGTCTTCTTTTTCGAAATCTATGCCAGAATCTTCGACTGCTTGATCGGCTGCAACAATTGCGAATTGAGAGAAACGAGCCATGCGGCGAGCTTCTTTGCGATCCATGTGCTCGGTGGGGTCGAAATCTTGAATCTCTCCCGACACACTGCACGGGAAGCCATCGGGGCTAACGAGACTAATTTCACGAATTCCAGATTGACCGCTTTTGACGCCGGTCCAAAACTGTTCGACTGTGTTACCTAGGCACGTTACTGCGCCCATTCCGGTGACTACTATTCTTGTTTCGCTATTTCTGGTCATATATTCGTGTCAAAACTTTTTATCTAGGGTCTCGGAGGTAGTTTGATATCAGGATAGAGTTCAGGTTCGATTTTGTGTTCGATCTCAACTATTTCCGCAGCGACAAACAGTGATCCGGTTCCGAGAATTAGGTCGTTCTCGTTTGCAAGATGTTTCGCCGCACTCAACGCATCTGGTGTGTTTGATGTGGATTTGTGCACAGCAATTTTACATTCACCCAACAATTTCGATAGTTCCAAATTGGTCAGAGATTTAGGGTGTCTCGTCTCAGTGGTGATGAAAATCGAATCGAGGCGTTGTAATTCTCGGGCAATTGCCGTCGGATCATGTCCGCGGACAGTGCCGAGAATGACGAATATTTTTTTACTGTGCGGAAATAGCGCTTCTACAGATTTTCGTAATGCGCGTGCTGAATCGACGTTGTGAGCACCGTCTACAAAAATTGGAGTGGGATCGGTAGTCACGAGCTGGTTTCTGGCTGACCACTGGACGCTTTCGATGCCATTACTGGTTTTAGTGGAATCGATTGTGATGCCGATATTTTCAAGTTCACAGATTGCCGCAATGGCGGTGGTTGCGTTCTCGATTTGATGTCGGCCGAGGAGTCTCAAATGAGGCGAAAAGGTTGAGTTACGAGTTTTGAGTTCAAGATTTGTGCCTTCTAGGCCGAGATTTTCTTCTTTATTGATTGTGACGACGGAGTTTGATTCGATCAGTTTCGATCGTTGTTCAGATGCTTTGCCGCTGATCACTCCCAGAGCATCTGGATGCTGAGGGGCTGTTACTACTGGTACACCTTGTTTGATGATTCCGGCCTTCTCTCCGGCGATCAGTTTGATGGTGTTGCCCAAAACAGCCACATGATCGAGGCTGATTGGGGTGATTACGGAAACTAGGGGCGTGATGATATTGGTGGAATCAAGGCGACCACCGAGTCCGACTTCGATCACGCTGATATCGGCGTTCGAGTTGGCGAAGTGGCAAAACGCCATCGCTGTTTCCAGCTCAAATACCGAAACAACTCCGATATCGCCATCGGCCGTGACTTTTTCTACGGCGTGCCATAGGTCGTTTACGAGGTCGGTAAAGTCGGATTCAGTGACCGGATCGCCGTTCACACGGATTCGCTCTGTGATTCGGTGAATCGAGGGTGACGTGAATAGTCCGGTTTTATAGCCGTTGGCGGTGAGTGCCCATGCGATCATCGCCGACGTGCTGCCTTTGCCTTTGCTTCCGGCGACGTGAACGTACTTTTGCCCATGGTGCGGGTTACCCAAATACGAAAGTAGGCGTTCGATGCGTTTGAGATGGAAGTCAGGTGGGTCGTTGGCGCGAGACTTTCTCTCGAAGTCGGCGAGCGACAATAACTTCGAAACCGCTGACTGATAATCGGTATGTTGGCGTGATTTGCTCGACATCACTAATGATTATCTCTGCGATTGGAAGGGAATGTAATTGCGAACGCCGTGAGGAGGTACGACTTTGCGAGTTCGATTGCTAGTATTGTCGTTCTAAAACCTGATTCCACTTGCGACGTTAGTGGGACTTAGCGTTATTAGTTCGAACACTCACTACCTGAAGAGGCTCGGCGAATTCGTGAAATACCGCGACATTATTGAGAATGCCCTGAACGGCCATGGTGCCGACTACTGCGAGATCCGAATCGAAGAGACGGATAACTCGCGGCTGACGTATCGAGGTAAATCGCTCGACACTATCGCCCAAACGAGTGGTCTTGGCGGGAATGTTCGGGCTGTTACTAAAGGCGGCTGGGGTTTTGCCAGCTTCAACAGTTTGGACGAGCTGAGCAAGAAAGTTGCCGACGCAGTTGCGCAGTCGAAGGCTGTTGGTGGAACGAAGACGGAGCTTGGCGAAGTAGAACCGCATGTCGATGTGGTTCAGGCGTACATCGTTGAGGATCCGACTGAAATTTCTCTCGATGAGAAAAAACGTCAGATGGACCACTACAACGATTTGGTGTGGTCGGTCGGCGGCATTAATAGTGCAGATATCATCTACGGTGATACGTCTCGAAAGACGTTCTTTGGTAGCTCAGATGGATCATACATCGAGCAGCAGCAGGTTCATGTCGTATCTCGTATTTCGGCGCAGGCTCGAAGCGGTGGAGATGTGCAACAGGCAGGATTTAGTCTGGGATCGCAAGGCGATTACGGGTTGATTCGAGGACTCGACGATCAGGTAATAGACGCTGCGAAGCGGGCTGTTGCGCTGTTGGATGCAAAGCCACTTGAGGGCGGCGAACGAACTGTCGTTCTCGATCCAATTCTTGCTGGGGTGTTTGTTCACGAGGCGTTTGGTCATCTTTCGGAAGGTGACAATGTTTACGAGAACGAGAAACTGAAAGAAATTATGTATATGGGTCGGAAGTTCGGTGGTAAGCACTTGAACTTCACCGACGGCGCTGCGATTCCGGCACTTCGTGGCAGTTTTAAGTACGACGATGAGGGCACTCCTGCGACTCGTACAGCACTTGTTCGCGAGGGTGAGTTGGTAGGCCGGCTGCATTCTCGTGAGACTGCAGCAAAAATGGGCGAGAAGCCAACGGGTAATGCTCGTGCCATTGGTTACAACTTCCCGCCGATTGTTCGAATGACTAATACGATCATCGAGCCTGGTGAGGCGACGTTGGCTGATTTGCTTGCGGGAGTTGATGACGGGGTTTATGTGCGCAACTGGTATGGCGGAATGACCCAGCACGAGATGTTCACTTTCTCGTCGGGCGAGGCGTACATGATTCGCAACGGTGAAATTCAAGAGGCGGTTCGCCCAGTGATGCTCACTGGAAACCTGTTCGAGACTCTAGAGAATCTCGATGGGGTCGGGAATGATCTCGATATGAACCAAGGTGGTGGTTGCGGCAAGGGCGGACAGTCGCCTCTTCCCGTTTCGAACGGTAGTCCGCATATTCGAATTCAAAAATGCCTCATATCAGGGGCATAAGTGCGTTTTCGTCGACAATTTGTAGTTACTTATTCCAAGAGAAAATAATTTGAGCGAATCGCTATTAAATGCAGCAGCAGACAAGTTCGATGAGGCCGAGGTCTATCGAGTCGAAATGGAAAGCCATCCGGTTTCATTTGAGTCGGGCAAGCTGAAAGAAATCATGCGACGTGACACTTCGGGTGTTGCGTTGCGGGTGATCGATAACGGCCGAATCGGTTTTACGTCGACTACCGACGCAGCACGGGAGAGCGAGCTCGTTGATCGAGCGGCGACTCTTGCACCGTTCGGTTCTGAGGCTTCATTTAGTTTTCCTACGCCTTCTGAGTATCCGAGCGTCGATATTGTCGATCCGGCGGTTCCTCAGGTCTCGCAGCAGTCGATGATCGATACTGGCGAGGGTTTGATTGCGAAGTTGATGGACGAGTGGCCCGACTTGCTGTGCGATGCCCGAATCGGGTGGTCGACGGGTCGAGGGCGAATCATGAACTCGGCTGGAATCGACGAAGAGTACGAGCAGACGAGCTACTACTGCTCGCTTGGTGCTCAATTGATTCGTGGTACAGACATGCTGAACGTGTGGGCTGGCTACGGGTCGAGTCACCTGTTTGGCGAGGCTGAGCTTGATCGACTGTTGCAGACCGTACGTCGGTCGTTGCGGTGGTCGAAGGAAACCGCGATTGCGACGTCGAGTACAGGCGAGCTGCCGGTTATTTTCACTCCTCGTGGAGTTGGAGCAACCTTGCTTCATCCGCTGTTGTCGGGGTTCAGTGGCAAGAACGTTGCTAACGGTTCATCGCCACTTGGCGATCGCTGGGGTGAGAAGATTGTCGACGAGCGAATTTCTATCTATGACAACCCGCTAATCAATGGTGCAAGTGGTAGCCGACCTTTTGACGACGAGGGAGTTGCGAGTCGTAAGCTTGGGCTTATCGAAAATGGTGTTGCTGGTAGTCCGTTGCTGGATCTACAAACGGCGGGCCAGCTTGGAATGACTTCAACAGGCGCAGCTGGACGTAGTTTGGCGAGCACGCCTTCGCCTAGTTCGTCGGTTATCGATATTGCAGCAGGCGATACGCACTTTGAGGACATGATTTCCGGCATGAAAGAAGGGCTGGTTATCGAGGAGCTTCTTGGTGCCGGTCAGGGTAACGAGCTCGGTGGCGACTTCCGGGCAAACGTTTCACTGGGTTACAAGGTTGAAAACGGTGAAATTGTTGGTCGGGTGAAGGACACGATGATTTCGGGCAATGTTTACAAGGTGCTTTCTCAAGTCGAACAGGTTGGCGATTCTTCGGACTGGGTGTTTGGATCGATGCGATCGCCTGCGCTTCAGGTTCTCGGTGTTGAAGTGGCAGCGAAGGACGAGTAAGGCTAGAAATACTCATGGGTCTCGACGAATTTCTAAATAAGCTGCCGGAAGATGACGACGCACCGATTAACTACGCGTCGTTGCCTGAGCTATCACGCCTAACAAACCCCGAAGCTGAAGAGTTCGGTGAGTTGTGGCTTGAATGGACTGATAAACGCGTTCTCGACATCGTGGAACGAATGGTTGATCTATGCGAAGAGCAGCCCGATGTCGAGTTTGAAGTTATCTACAAGCAGGGCATGAAACACCTGGATTCTGCAGTTCGAGTTGCTTCGTTGAAGGGACTTGAAGAGAGCGACGATCGCGCACTGATTCGTCCCCTTGTCGATATGTTGAAAAACGATCCGGTGGTTGAAGTACGTGCTGGTGCGGCGATTCCGCTGGCTTATCTTTCGGCTTTGGCTGAGACAGGCAGGTTGGGCCCTAGATACAAGGATTCGTTGATCGAGAATTTATTTAGCGTCTTGGATGATGAACGGGAAGTTCAGGATGTGAAGCTGAAGGCGTTGGAGGCGGTGTCGGTTTTCGCTGATGATCGACTTGCGGCTCATATCGAGGCGGCGTGGTCGTCAGGGGATATTGTCGCTCGACAAAGCAGTCTTTTCTCGATGGGGCGGACGTCTGATCCAAAGTGGATCGATCATGTGATTCCTGATGTGGAACATGACGTTGCTTCGATTCGCTATGAGGCGACGATGGCGATGGGTGAGCTTGGGGATGAGCCTCATTTACGTGCGCTTCAGGTTGCGCTTGATGATGAAGATTTGACTGTTCAGTTGGCTGCTATTTCAGCCGTGGAACGTATTGGTGGCGACGCGGCGAAAGAGCAACTTCAGCAACTGTTAGTAAGCACTGAGCCACGTGTCGTGGAGCTTGTTCAGCAGGCTTTGCAGACGATGAAGGATGAAGAGGATCTCGATGAGGTTGTGACTCAGGAGATGGCTCGTTCGATGTTCGGTGCTGGCGATACGTTACCGGGTATCGATACGGAAGGGTATGAGCCTGCCGAGATTGAGGGTTGGGCGAATGCGCCTGATCCGAGCGAGGTTGATGATTTCGGTACGGGTGTTACGGATGAGGCGGAGGAGCTGGGTCTGGATCGTGGTGATCCGTTCGATATCGACTTGCCGCCGGAAGATCCGTGGGACCACGAAGAGAATTTTTAGAGGGCGTTATTCGCGCTCTCGTTAGTCGCGCTCATCATCGGATGACTCGGCTCCGCGTCGCAGTCTCCCATCCTCTAACTTCCTCCTTTTACGGACGCGCGAGGGGTGGGGGTCTGGGTTTCCAATATTTAGTTCGATTAGATCAATCCGATTACGATTGCGATGATCGAAATAACTAAGGCAATCACAGTGCCCAAGAGTTGCAATTTCACCCGCTTTGCGAGTCCAATTAGGCCCGTTGCGAGCGCCTGTTGCCCCGTTTCGAGCGCCTGTCCCTGTTCAGCCATTCGTGTTGCAAGTTTAGCTTGATCGAATGCGCTGGACTCAAGAGCATCGACCCTTTCCTGAAGATTGTCGATGCGCTCACGAAGAACTGAGGGACTCTCTTGATCATCGGTGCCTGACACTGTTTCCGAAGTTTGGGCACCATCAGTGAACCTCTCGACGAGCTTACGAGCTTCATCAATGATTTTCGGACCCGTCCCGCTGATAAGAGAAATAAGAGCTGCTGTAAGCATTCACGTACCTTTATACGACCATGCACCTCTGACGATGAGCGGATGATACTAGATGATCAGAGATCAGCCTATTGAGTATGCGGCCGGCCGGAACCCGAGGTGGTCTGTCTCCCCCCTCTAGCACCTCCGGTCCGGAGGAGGACCGATTGGCGCGGTCGCAAGCTCCCGTTCTAGCTCCCCCGATTACGGGTCGGGTTAGTTTAGATTTTCGGGCCACTTGATTTCTATGGATGATCGTTCGATTTCATCGACGTCCATTTCTACGCCGAGTCCTGGTTTATCGGACAGCGTCAGTTTGCCGTCGTGGAAATTGAGCGGTTCGGTTAGGAAGCGGTTGTAGCCCGATATGTGGGTCATGGCGTGTTCAAGTCGGTAGAAGTTCGGCAAAGTCATGCAGAGTTGCGCACCAGAAACGATCTGCAAAGTTCCCTGAGCGTTGTGTGGGCTAAACGGCAGATGATATGCCTCGGCCATGTTGGCGATTTTGCGCATTTCGGAGATGCCGCCGGCCAAACATATGTCGGGCATGACGTAGTCGGTTAGTCGTTTTTCGAATATTTCTACGAAGTCGAAGCGAGTGAATAATCGTTCGCCGACGCTGATTGGTGCATTCAGCTGAGGGCGAACAAGCTCTAGTGCTGCGTTGCTTTCGGCTGGTACTGGTTCTTCGAACCAGCCAATGTTGGATTCTTCGAATAATCGATTGCCGAGTCGAACCGCCGTAGGCACGTTAAAGCGACCGTGGGCATCGATCAATATTTCATGATTGCGTCCGACAACTTCACGCACTGCTTTTACGATATCTGAGGCTTTTTCGGTGCCTTCTTCGGTTAGTCCACCAGAGAGAAAACCATCTTCATGTTCTGGAAATGGATCGAACTTTAGGGCGGTGTGCCCAGCGGGCAGGACTACGTTTCGGGCGGCATCTGCGTATTGTTCGGGAGTCACGCAATTGTCGAACCAGCCGTTGGCGTACATATCTACGTCATCACGCATTTTTCCGCCGAGCAGTTCGTAGACGGGTTTACCAGCAGCTTTTCCTGTGATGTCCCAGAGTGCGATATCCACAGCACTTACTACAGCCGAGGTGATGCCACGTGCGCCGACGGAGGTGTGACGTCGGAACATTTTTTGCCAGATAACTTCAATGTTTGTGGGGTCTTCACCGATCAGCAGCTCTTTGGCTGCGAGCGCACCTAGTCCGACCATTTCGGAGCCGTGGTGTGGGAACGAACTGCCCTCACCCCAGCCAGTTATTCCTTCATCGGTGTCGATTCGCAGGAACATCCAGCGAAGTGGTCTGGTGATTCCAGCCCATTCCCAAGTGAAGGGTTCGACTACGTAAGCTCGTACATTGGTGATTTTCATTATTGAGTGAGTTCCTTGATCGATTTAGAGATTAGGGGTAGGACTTCTTAGCAGTAAGTGATGCTGTTTCAAATACAGGATTACGACGCTGGGAGTTCGTGTGTGAACTTTACTGTCGTCTTGCTTGCCTGAACGCTAGCTGTGCTGCGCCTAGGAGGCTGACGTCATCGCCTAGTCGGGTGGCTGTAAGCGGGATTGTTCCGCCGTAGCCGGGTAGTGAGTGGTCGATTACTGATTCTTGTAGTCGATCCCAGTGGCGCTGTAGTCCTTGAACCACGCCTCCACCGATCACGAGGGCTTCGGGATTGAACACGTTAAGTAGCGATCCGAGTCCGATAGCGACGTTTTCGATTGTTAGATCGACCACTTCATTTGCCATTGGATCACCATCGTCAGCGGCATCGAAGACCATTCTTGAAGTGATATTTTTTGGATCGCCACCGGCAAGGTCAGCAAGTGCGCCTTCTCCGGTCCAGAGATCTCGGGCTGTTCGGGCGATGGCGGGTCCTGAGGCGTTGCCCTCGAAGCAGCCGTCGCAGCCGACGTTACATTTGTAGGCGCCGGTTCGAACTGAGAGGTGGCCGACTTCACCGGCTCCTCCGGACGATCCGGTGACCATTTCGCTGTTGGCGATGATTCCGCCACCTACCCCGGTGCTAATCGTTACATAAACGAGGTTTTCTGCTCCAACGTGATCGCCAAATCGAGTTTCAGCGAGGGCTGCTAGCGTTGCATCGTGTCCAACCCAAACGGGTAGCGACATAGAGTCGGCTAGCCGCGGTTTCATCGTTTTGTCGTGCCATCCGGGTAAGTTCGGTGGGTGATTATAGGTTCCGGTGGCGGGTCGAATTGGCCCTGCTGTCGAAACGCCGACGCCTACGATTTCGGCTGCCTTTGGCGCAGTAGCGAGGGCGGCTTTGAGGAGTTTCGCCAGACGGTCGCTGGCATCCTCGATTCCTCTTTCGGGTTCTGTGTTGATAGAACCACGGCCTGTCATTCGACCTTCGGAGTCGATTAGGGCGGCTCGGATATTTGTTCCGCCAATATCGGCGGCGAGTGCGAACTGGGTATTTGAAGTGGTCACGGTCGAGATGGTAGCAGTTGGGGCGTTAGTCGCGCTCGTTACTGTGTAACTCGGCTCAACGTCGCAGTCTCCCACCCTCTAACTCCCTCCCACTCTGGGAGGGAGGATCCGTTTGCTCTGGGTGTTGTCGAACGACTTGGTAGTGCGTCGCATTTGCGTTAGGTTCCATCGTCATCGAACGACTCAGTCACGCGTCGCAATGCGTTAGTCGCGGTCGTCATCGGATGATTCGGCTCCGCGTCGCATTTGCGTTAGGTTCCATCGTCGTCGAACGACTCAGTCACGCGTCGCAATGCGTTAGTCGCGGTCGTCATCGGATGACTCGGCTCCGCGTCGCAATCTCCCCCTCTAACTCCCCCGGTCCGGGGGAGGGCCGTTGTTGTACTTGCTCGATTGCTCCGGGCGACACTGTTGTTTCTTCTTAACAATTTGTGCTTGTTGTGGATGAAATTCGCGTTCATCATTGAACGATGCCCGAAATTGTTCACAATATAGATTTAACCTCAGTCCCCCATCAGCCCGGTCAATCACTCGATCTTGAGGCGAAGCGCCAGCGCGCTTGGAACCGCTTGTCGGACGAGGAAAAAGAATGGATTCTCGAAGCTTGGGATCTGACGGGAATGATTCCGTCGGCACCTGCTTTCAGAGAGTTGAAGAGCGCGGGTGACCGTGTGCTGTACGTTTTGGTTGGAACAGAGGAGAGCCTGACTCCGTTGGAGTTGTGTTATCTCATGATCGCTCGTTGGTTCCGGAATATTGATCCGGCGACTGCAAGGGCGAAGATGGCTCAGCTGGTTAACCAGGGTGCGGCTCGATATACGGGCATCGGGCGAACGATGGCGACAGAGGTTGGGCTAGAACGACTCGAAGAGTTGGCTCAGGCGCGTCGTCGCCCACCAAGTGATGATGATGACAACGAAGAGCGTTCAGACCACCGCACTACGACTTCGAGGAGCCGAATTGTCGATCGAGGTGAGTCGGCGAATTCAAACTTCGGCAATCGCCGGTCACCGACCGGTCGTTACCGCAGCGAGATCCCAAATGACGGTGGTCGACCTGGAAAACCACGCGATCGTGACGGAGATGGTGACGAACAACGTAGTTCAGGTCGTGATGATCGAAGAGACGATTCACGGGGTGAGCGCGGTAATGAGTGGCGTGGTTCTCGCACCGACGATCGTGGACGAGAATTTCGAGCACCTCGACGTGATGACCTAGACGAGCGAAGTATTGACACCAGCGGCGGCGATTCCGGCCCTAGGCGTGATGACCGTGGTGGATATTCAAGCGGACCAAGACGTGATGATCGAGGCGGCGATTCTCGCGGTCCACGTCGTGATGTTCGTGGCGGCTATTCCGGTGGTCCAAGGCGTGATGACCGAGGCGGCGATTCTCGCGGCGCACGTCGTGATGACCGTGGTGGATATTCAAGCGGCGCACGTCGTGATGATCGAGGCGGCGATTCTCGCGGTCCACGTCGTGATGGTCGTGGTGGTTATTCCGGTGGTCCAAGGCGTGATGACCGAGGTGGTTATTCCGGTGGTCCAAGGCGTGATGACCGAGG
>JABIHL010000102.1 GCA_018649665.1 Chloroflexota bacterium
ATCGACACCGGGTTGCTACGTAGGACCGAAAATATTGCATCAGGAATCGCAGTTATTTTCATACTGCCCGACGGCGAAAATCATGTGAACCCGGTCTACGGAGCGAACGCACTCTGTGATTCGCAGCAATCAGATGACGTTCGGGATGCCCTGAGTTCCGCTGGCGTGTTGCTTTGTCAGCAAGAAGTACCGCTTACGGCGACTAAAGTGGCAATCGATGCGGCGGCAAAAGCAGGAATACAGGTAGTGCTTGATCCCGCACCGGTCCGCGAGGTACCAACCGGATTCTATGATTCGGTAACAGTACTGACCCCAAATCAAGGCGAAGCTTCATCGATGGCTAATATCGACGTGATCGATGAGATGTCGGCTAAAAAAGCCGCCATCGTTATCCGTAACACCGGAATCGAAACGGTGATCGTCACGCTCGGCGATCAAGGTGCGTGGGTTGAATCTGATGGCATCTCTGAACTACTTGCTCCGTTCAAAGTTCCGGTAGTCGCCACTGTCGCTGCTGGTGATGCGTTCAATGGGGGACTTGGCGTCGGCATTGCGTCAGGAATGTCTCTCCTCGATTCTGCAAGGCTAGGAATGGCGTCTGGTGCGCTGTGCGTCGGTCGCGACGGTGCACAAGAGGCAATGGGGACTCGGGACGAAGCAGAAGCTCTACTGGCGACTAGGAGCTAAACAGCGCTATCGAATGCTCGGTGGCTCGCCCGAAATGTCACCAATGTTGGTGATGCCGGCTGCGATCATCAGCTTCGACAGTCGTTTGTTAATTCGAGCTGGAAGTCCAGGGCCTTCGTAGATGAATGCCGTATATAGCTGTACTGCGGAAGCACCTGATGCGAGTAGTTTCCAGACGTGCTCACCGGTCGAGACTCCACCACAAGCAATAATTGCAACTTCGCCCTGAACTTGAGCTTGAATATCGGCAATCATCAGCTCGGTATGCTCGAACAATGGAGCACCGCTGAGACCGCCTCGACCTACCTGCAATCTGCTGCTTTCGATCGGGTGCGTATTTGCAATGACCAACCCATCCACGCCGGCATCGACTGCGGTGGCTGCTAGCTTCAACAACTCGCGCCGATTCTCATCGTCACGCGGCCACGGAGGGAGTTTCACGAAAAGTGGAACTTGCTTCTCGGCAACCAATCCTTCGATCAATCCGCGAAGTCGCGCCGGTTCGTGAAAAATACGCAGGCCTGTGGTGTTTGGGCTGCTGATGTTTAGTTCGATGCCTGATACTAAATCCTGAGACCGTCGTAGGCATTCGAAGATTTCATCTTCAATAGTTCCCGAGATACTGAGTAGCACTCGATCTTTGTAACGCTGTGAGCTTTGGAGCCGCTTGACCGATGGTGCAAGCCCTTGCCCGGGGAACCCCATCGAATTCATCACGGCTCGTTGCTCGGGCAATCTCACCATTCTCGGTTTTGGATTTCCGGGGCGCGGTGAGAGAGTTACTGTGCCACCTGTGGTGAATCCGAATCCCAGGTTCAATACCGATCCGAGCACTTTGCAATCTTTATCGAATCCAGCGGCCATGCCGATAGGTGTCGGTAGTTTGATCCCGGCGAGATTCGTTTCAAGCTTTGCGTCCCGAGCACCATTGGATATTCGAAATGCGTTCCACGCCCCCGGTAGTCTCAGAGCGGTTTCGGCAGCTTTGTGGGCGCCTTCTGGAGGAAGTCGAAAAATTAGTGGTTTTGCGACCAGACTGTAGATACTCGTTTTACCGCTCCCGCGTCATCACAACTTTAGCGTCGTAATATTCAAATAAACTGTTACGTTCAGAATAACCAGAAGTAAGATGTTAATCGCCCCCAACGCGTAACTCGACTCCGTTACGACACAGAATGGCACAACAGGCAAAGGTCTGATCAGAACAAATGACACTCGAATATCACATAGGTAACGCCGCTGATCCGAAGGGACATGCCCTGATTTACTTCAGAGATGGATCGAATCCGGATAAAATCGGTGCTTCTTACTTGGTGATACTGCCGGTGGCGATGGATATCAGCAAGTATGTTCCGCCTTTCTTAGCTGGACAGGTCGAGCAGTTTGGATCTGGTGATATGTCGTCATTCGCTTTTCCTCCGGCACCGGAACCAGTTGAGTCGGAGGCATGGTTGCGGAAAACTGCGGAGAAGCGCGGCGATGATCTGCTATTTGGAGGGGTTGCAAATTTGACTGATGTGACCTCGCTGATTGAAGTGGTCGCCGGTATTACCGAGGAGTACACCACGGAATACGACGAAAAATCCCGGATAAGCGGTAGTAAATCAGAGCAGATAGAGACCGGATCGTCTACCGGGGCTGAGGCAATCGGAAGTGCCGCACCGGTCGACGCCGATGTCAACGATGTGATGTACAGCATGATGGCGGAACCGGATTTACTAACTGAGTTGACGACTTTGATGGGCCGGTTCCAGTACGAATCAAGCGGTGGAGATTCGGTCGGCGCTCGCGAGAGTGAATCGAAGATTCGTTCGATCGCAAAGCATGTGCCTGACAACCGTCGAATCGATCTGTTGATTGAGGCTGCCACTGAGGGTGGTGAAAACTCTGCAAAGAAGGCGCAGCTCTACTTGGAGCGAGCGTTCGCTATGTACCGCGAGGACTACACCCGCGTTCACACGATCGAACAGGAAATTCAGTCACTCTCTGGAGACTAATTACC
>JABIHL010000103.1 GCA_018649665.1 Chloroflexota bacterium
CCTATGGGCACGCCAAAACGCCAGAACGCGCCCTCGAACTGAAGGCACAAGGACTCACTGCCGTCAAAACCGGCGGAGTACACCGGGTCGCCGACCAGGTCGAAGATATTCGAAATGCCGTTGGCGATGAAATCGACATCATGGTCGATGCCCACGGTCCTCCGTGGCACAACACCAAAGACGCCATCATCGTCGGAAAATCTCTGGAACAGTTCAACCTTCTCTTTTATGAAGACCCTGTTCCACCCGACAACATGGACGCCCTCAGACGCGTCCAAGACAACGTCGATATTCCAATCGCAGCCGGCGAACGACACTCCCACATATGGGGTGTACGTCGATTAATCGAAGAAGAAATAGTCGACGTCATTCAGCCCGACACCGGCCGAATCGGCGGTATCAGCCAAATGATGAAAATTGCGGCAATGGCGGAAGCGCACTACATTTCAGTCGCTCCTCACTCCGGCTCACTCGGCCCCATCGCAGAGTACGCAGCAATTCACATCCTCGCGGCAATTCCGAACGCCCTCATCCTCGAACGCGTCCACGACGATGTGCCCGTTCGATACGATCTCACCCAGCCGCATCTCGAAACCATCGACGGCTACATCGAAGTGCCAAACCTCCCCGGACTCGGTGTCGACATAGATGAAGCGGTAGCACTCGCCCACCCTTCAAGTGGAAACACGAACACTCCCGGCAAAGAAGGCGACGGCCAATACGAACCCGGAACATGGGATGAACATGTCTACGTTCAAACCCGCTACAGCAGACAAGCAAACCTAAGAGCTCCAAACTCTTAACAACCGCCCAAGGAGAACGTCTAATGTATCTCGGTACTCAGGGACAACCAACTGATCACGACGAACTCAGCGTCTTAAGTCAGCTCGGCGTAAACCACATATCGTCCGACCCACCCGGCGACTGGACTACGTGGGATCGCCATGCGTTCAACGCTCATCAGGAAAAACTCGCAAAATACGGTATAACGATGGACATGACCTTGATGCCGCTCGGATCGCGCTCAGCCTTCGAAAACGATTCTGGCAACGTTTTTCTCGGCGAAAGCAAAGAACGTGACAAAGAAATCGACCAACTGTGCCATCTCATCGAAGAAGCAGGTGCCGCAGGAATTCGAGCACTCCGCTACAACATCACCATTCTCGGTCATATGCGCACCGAGCCACGATTCGGTCGTGGTGGTGCGCAGTTGTCGTCATTCGACTACTCAAAGCTCGATCAAGCTCTCGGTGAATTTGAAGGCGGAGCCGCCAACGCCGACGAAATGTGGGAACGTATCGACTATTTTCTGAGCAAAGTCATTCCCGTTGCAGAATCGAACAAAGTCCAAATCGCCTGCCATCCGCAAGACCCCGGAATCGGTGACCGACTCTACAGAGGAGTCGCCCGAGTAATGGGAACAGTCGACGGCTTGAAGAAATTCGTTTCCATGCACGAAAGCCCTTATCACGGACTTAACTTCTGCCAAGGAACAGTCTCAGAAATGCTCGAAAATCCTGGTGAAGAAATCTACGACGTAATTCGTTACTTCGGTCAACGAAATAAAATTTTCAACGTCCACTTCCGCAACATCAAAGGTGGATTCCTCGATTTCGTCGAAGTATTCCCTGATGAAGGCGATATCGACATGCTCAAGGCCATCCAGGTCTACAAAGAAATCGACTACAAATACATGCTCATGCCCGACCATGTACCCGGTTTGGCTGGTGAAAATGCTAGAAGAGTCGGATTCGCCTACTGCTATGGCTACATCAACGCCGCCCTCCAAACCGTTTCTTCCTAAGAACATAAATGCCCAACAATTCAAACTTGAACTTCAAATACAGAAAAGACGACGTTAACTCGTCGCTTGGCATCCTCGGAATTCGACTCGCAGTCGGCACACCGATATCAATGGTCGCTGGGTTCGTCGGCAACATAATCAACGGAATATTTATCCCGTCACCCGCAGCAGGCGATGAGTTCGCGTTCGCTGCCCGAATGTTCGTACTCGGCATCGCCGCCTCCACCGGCGGAATGGTGGCATGGTTCAACGCGCTCGAGTCTAAATCCGGCGCGGCGGCCATCTGGATACTTGCGGCAATTGGCGGATTAATCGGAGCCGTAGTCGCCTATTACGTAGGCTCAACGTACATCGACCACCCCGATGTTTACATCCTCAACCAACGCCTAACCCAAACGATCATGCTCGGTGCAGCGATTGGTTCAAACGTATTCGCAGCCGTTGTTTCGATAGCTCGGTCACGTATGCCCAAATAAAGTCGGTCCGTAACATACCTTGTGAAAATTTCGTCGGCAGTATGTACTCGCCAATTAAAGATTACGTGATGTTTTTCACAAAGCGGCAATAACGACGAATTTCGTTACCCACTCCAAACATGCAACTCGATTAAATACGCACCGCCAGGAATTGACAGCGGTTCCTAGTCCCCTTACCGTGACGGCAATCTGAATGACTGATTTTGACGTATCGTATTCGAACATCGTCGTTTGATCCGTCTAATTCAGAGTTCAATCACGTTTTATCGAAAGAGGCGGACATGAAGCATATGCACTTACCGCGAATAGTTCTGCTGTTGATGGTTTCGGCCATAGCAGCACTCGCTATCGCAGCTTGCAGCTCTGACCCAGAAGTGGTCATTCAAACGGTCATCGTCGACAGAGAAGTCAAGGGCGACGATGTCATCCAGACTGTCGTTGTCGAAAAAGAAGTCAAGGGCGACACCGTCATCCAGACTGTCGTTGTCGACGCAACAGCAGTACCTGAAGTAGAAACATTCTTCGGCCTACCACTCCCTGTTGTGCCATCCGACGTCGGCACCGCACCACAACCAGACTCAGCCGACGGCACCGTTGTCGTTCGTGGCGGACTTGAACTTCGTGGTTCAGGTGTTCCAGGCGACAGTTCTGGTGGAATGTTCACAGCACAGAGTGTGACCGAGAAAATGTTCATGACCGACAAGGGTGGTAACGCCGTTGGTCTGGTAGCAGAATCTTGGGAACTCGCATCTGATCTGTCCAAGTTGACAATCACCCTGAAGCAGGGCGTACAGTTCCACGGCGGATTCGGTGAACTAACAGCAGCTGACGTTGCTTGGTCCATCAATATGGGTAACCCTGGGTTCAACCCAGAATCAGCCACTGACGGTGGTTCCAACTGGATCTCATTCATCGGTAACCAAGAAGTGCTCGCTATCGACACTCACACCGTTGAAATCCCTATCGCCACGTTCGACCCTCGCTGGGCGACATTCATCCTTGGCCAATCCGGCCTCGGCTTGAGCATCACC
Source organism: Chloroflexota bacterium (assembly GCA_018649665.1). GTDB lineage: Bacteria > Chloroflexota > Dehalococcoidia > Lucifugimonadales > Lucifugimonadaceae > Lucifugimonas. Next base: position 3,312 of record JABIHL010000103.1, read on the forward strand.
AGCAAAAAGGCGTTCGACGACATGGGCGAATCGTGGGTACGTGACAACGTAATCGGCACAGGGCCGTTCGAAGTTGTCAACTACTCACGTGACGATGTGTTGGAACTAGCTGCGGTGCAAAACCACCACAGAATCACTCCTTCAATCGATAAGTACATCCTCAGGGCTATTCCAGACGACGCAGTCGCTGAAGCAGCATTGAAGACCGGTGCTGTCGACGTCTCTCAAGTTGCACTACGTAACATGACCGGACTACAGGCAGCTGGATTCGAAGTCGTTGGTGCAGGAGCTGGTAGCTTCCACTCCATCTCATTCTCAGGTAACTACTGGGAACGAACTCACTACATCACAGGCGAAGACCTTGGTACGAACTTCACAGTTCGCCACCACATGCCTTGGGTTGGTGACCCTGAGCGACCTGACTTCGGTAACCCGCCTGAAGGTATGACAAACATGGAACGGGCACGTCTTGTACGTACAGCTCTTTCACATGCAATCGACCGTGAACTAATTTCGGAAGTACTGTTTGCCGGTGCTGCGTGGCCTAACTACGTATACGGTGCAGACATCAACAACCCGAACTGGCAGGACAAGTGGGCCACTGAATACAACCCAACTCTTGCTGGCGAACTGCTCGACCAAGCTGGATACCCACTTGTTGACGGTGTTCGGTTCGAAATGCCGTTCTTCATTCGAATTGGCCGTGGTGACGAAGAAATCGGTACTGCCGTTGTCGGCATGTGGCGAGAACTCGGCATCGACGTTCAAGACTGGAAAGCCCAGTACCAGACATACCGACCTAACCTAATTGGTCGGACCGCAATTGCTCCGTGGATTCACTCCGCTGGTGCTGAAGGTCCGCAACAGCCATGGGACTGGCCGGTAATGGGTAACTCTGAGTGCTCACGTGGTCGTGGTGGTTTCAACATCGCTGTTGAAATCCGAGAACTGTGCCAGTTCTTCGACGACATGAGTGCCGAAGGCGACGTAGCAGCACGTAACGAACTACGTAACGCCAACGTTGAATTCCTAGCTCACTGGATGCCAGTAATTGGCACAATAGCCGAGCCTCAGGTTGCGCTCGTCAACCCGAACAAGATCGCTTCGTGGGACATGCCTCTTTCCGTACGGGAAGCAGCACTGCACCACCCCGAGTTCATCACTCTGAAGTAGAAGAATTCGAAATTAAGGGTGGAGCATCAATTCACATTAGTGAGTTGATGCTCCACCCTTTTGCTACTACGTAACAATAAAACAGGCTGCCAGACACCTAATTCATGAAAAATTTCCTTGCGAGACGTCTGATCTTCTCGGTTCTTTCGTTGTTCTTTGCCTCAATGGCTGTATTTGGGCTTGCCCACGCGAAAGAAGACCCGATTAACCTATTTATTCAACCTGGTTACTTCGTTTCGCCAGAAACTCTCGAAGTCCTCAAAGAAAAGTGGGGGCTCGATAAGCCACTCGCTCTTCAATACCTCACATGGGCAGGCAATATGCTCAGAGGCGACCTCGGCAATAGTGTTCAACAGCAACGCCCCGTCACAACCATTATTGGTGAAAAATGGGGTGCTACGTTCCAACTGGCGATCGTCGCTTGGATATTTGGAACGATTACAGGGATTCCATTAGGAGTGGTTTCTGCGTTACAGCGTGGAAAACTCGTCGATTATTTAGCTAGAGGGGTGGCGTTATTCGGCCAAACTTTGCCAGCGTTCTGGATTGGGCTGGTAGGTATTTGGATTTTCGCCGTTTATTTAGGCTGGTTACCGGTATTTGGACGCGGTGCGGGATTGCCGTTCTTCGAGCAGGCGAAGCATTACGTGTTGCCCACGCTCGTACTCGGTTGGGGCCCCATGGCGGGTTATATGCGCATTACCCGTTCGGCGATGCTAGAGGTTCTCGATTCCGAGTACGTCAAGCTGGCTCGTGCTAAGGGTGTAGCCAGCCGGTCGGTGATTTGGAAGCACGCTTTTCGTAATGCACTGATTCAACCACTAACAATTGCTACGTTGTTGCTTGCAGGATTCATGGATGGCGCAGTTTTGGTC
>JABIHL010000104.1 GCA_018649665.1 Chloroflexota bacterium
CAATCCATTGTCACGAAGGCTTACTTCTTCCACAAACACTAGTTCGGTAGTGGCAGGAATTTCGCTGATCTTGGCGGTTAGTTCACGCCATTCGTTGCCGAGCGACTTGTCACGTTTTTGCATTCGTCCCAACACGCCGTAAACGATAACGACTCGACGATCTGCCATGAACGGAACGAACTGAGCCGCACCAATAACATCGTTCAGTTTGAATCCACGACCCTCGAATACGGTGGTATTTGGATCGCGCACTTCCGCAGGACCAGCCGATTCACGAATTTTCACAAGGGCTTCCGACCTTGCGTATTCGTCTTCTCCGTGCAGGACTCTGATCATGCGCTTTGCGATTTCCTGAGAATGAGCTGATTTGGCGACGCGACAGACGATTCTGTAGATACACTTTCTAACATGTTCAGACTCTTGGCGATACGCTCGGTTGTCTTTCCATTCCTAAAATTGGTGTGGAGATTGCTGCTCGACAGACGCGTACCCGTTTTCACCAAAATTATCCCGTTCCTAGCGATCGTCTACATTGTGTCGCCCTACGACTTCATTGCAGATTGGCGACCCGTACTCGGTCAGTTCGACGATTTGATCGTCACAGTGCTTCTCTTCCTCCTGTTCATCGCGGCATCGCCAAGGCACGTTGTAATCGATCAAACTATCGGTCGAAAGCTACGGAACATGCAAGACGAACAGGGAATGGGTGAGCAGAATCCTTTTGGTTTTGGAAATCCAGGGAACCAAAATCAAGAAGACCCTACAGACGGCAAAACCGTCGATGCCGAATTCAGATATGTTGATGATGAAGAAATCAAAGACGGCGAAGAAGAAAAATAACCGAGAAATTGCCTTGCTCCGGCGTTACGATTAACAGTCGGTGCAGTTGATACACCAATTTCGCCCTTTCTCGATACACAAGACTGGCCAGTACTAACGACTTATGAAGATCGGCATCCTCGGTCTGCCCGCTAGCGGCAAGACCACGATATTTAACGCACTGACTCGCGGTAAAGCTGATGTTGGTGGCTTTGGCGCTACTCGTTCAGCCAACATCGGCATTGCACACGTTCCCGACGAACGCGTCGACATCCTCACCAAGATGTTCAAGTCCAAGAAGACGATCTACGCCGAAGTTCAATACGTCGACCTTCCCGGTAGTAGCTCGGGCGAACTGTTCGAAGGCGAAGCGATGGCTCAGCTTCAGCAGGTCGACGCTATATTGCACGTGGCTCGTGCGTTCGAGGACGGATCGGTTCCGCACCTCGAAGGTACTGTCGATTACAAGCGTGACATCGAAAAAGTAGCATTCGACATTATGTTCGCCGATATTGCGTTGATTGAACGTCGCGTCGACCGCCTAACCGGAAGTCTCAAGACGATGAAGGTTGCAGATCGCGATGAAGCGACCAAGAACATCGACACTCTCAAGCGAATACAAGCTGATTTAGAAAACGGCATCGCCATTCGAGATCGCGATCTTGAGCCTTCAGAAATCAAAGCAATGTCCGATACCTTCACCCTGAGCAGCCTCCCACTACTGGTCGCACTCAACATCGGTGAAGACGATGTCGCCAACACCGAAGCACTTGAGAAAGAGCTGGAAGGTCTGCTGGAGGGTCGTTTGACCGGAGGAGCCGTTATTTGCGGAAGCCTCGAAGCCGAACTTGTCGGCATGTCGGAAGAGGAAGAAACCGAGATGCGAGCTGGCCTCGACGCTGGCGAGCCCGGACTTTCTCGAATGATCAAGGTGTCTTACAAAGTTCTTGGCTTAAACTCGTTCCTAACCGTAGGTGAAGACGAAACCCGAGCTTGGACTGTCAAGATCGGTGCGCTGGCTCCAAAGGCGGCAGCTGTTATTCACTCCGACATCGAGCGTGGGTTTATCCGCGCCGAAACTGTCGCATATAAAGATTTTATTGAAGCCGGAACTATGGCCGAAGCGCGCAATCGCGGGCAGTTCCGCCAAGAAGGTCGAGAGTACGTCGTGCAAGACGGCGATATTCTAAATTTCTTGTTCTCGGTGTAAATTCATTCTCACGAATCTGAAGTACTAGTAAAAGGAAGATCATGGCTGCTGAAGAATTAGGCAACGTTGGTAAAACGCCTGCAGGCGATATTATGACGGCTCGCAAGGTGTACATAGTGACGCTGGTTCAACCCTCTCCGGGTGCGCCCGCGGGATTCGAAGAGCGTTACAACGCCTACTGGGCAGCAGTTGAACAACAGGTTTCACAGCTTGAGGCGAAAGCCGGAATTGTGATGCGTATCTTCGCTGAAGGCGTGATTGGCCGAGGCGACGACGCAATGCTGATGGTTCAACAGTCGAACCCTGCCGCACATAGTTTCGTTCAGCGTCGCGTTTCTGCCGGAGCGGTGTTTGAAGAATTAGAAGACACCGATTTGTTCGGACAGGTGATCGACTGGGGTCGATGTTTGCAGAGTGGTCTAATCAACCACACAGTTGCCGACACGATTCAGGCTCACTACACCGAAGCAGCCGACAAGCGAATCGCTCACTTGGAGAAGCGGCTCTCAGAAGGCATTCTCGAATCGGAAGCGGCTGTTCTGCTTACTGGCGATCAGAACATTGCACTTCCTGACGGCGTTGAACGGTTCATCGTTTCGCCACCTGAACTCGATGAACTAAGTCGATGGGTAGAGGAAGCAAACAAAGCTATTCAACAGCAGATGGCTGAAGAGCAAGCTCGTGCTGCTGCAGGCGAGCCACCAACCGCGCCGGGTCCTGCCGAAAAGGGTGACGGCGGTTCAGGGCTTTGGACTCCAGGCTCGTAGTCAATCCAGACCAGTCTGGAAACTACGGCTCCAACGGAGAATGAATGCCAAATCTGGCGCAGATTCAACACAATCCACCGAACTACAGATCCGGAATCGGGCTGTATCTCCATGTGCCGTTCTGCCAGACCAAGTGTCCGTATTGCGACTTCAATACCTACGCCGGGATCGAAGATCAGATCTCGGGGTACGTGGTGTCGCTTCAGGACGAGTTAAGAGGTTGGGGAACTCTACTTTCTCGACCCCCCGTTAAAACGATATTTCTAGGCGGCGGCACTCCTTCATATCTGCCTACAAGCGATCTCGAAGACGTCCAAAAAACGATTCGGTCGTCTTTCGAAGTTTCTCCAACTGCCGAAATCACAATGGAGTGCAACCCTGGCGATGTGACTGCCGAAAAAGCCGCCAGCTGGCTAGAATCGGGCGTGAATCGCATTTCGATGGGCGTGCAGAGCTTCGACGATGGTTTGTTATCGCTGCTAGGTCGTAGGCACACTGCGCTCGAAGCGAAGCAAGCGTTTCGGACGTTACGCGACGCAGGATTCCGTAATCACTCGATCGACTTGATCTACGGACTGCCGTATCAATCGCCTGAACAGTGGTCGCACACGCTTGATGAAGCTATTGGGCTTGAGCCTGATCACATATCGCTTTACTCGCTACAAATCGAAAAGGGCACACCGCTAGCAGTAGACGTCGCCACCGGAAAATATCCGATTCCAGACGACGATCTTGCCGCTGATATGTACGAAGAGGCGCAGCGTCGGTTAAGTGAAAACGGCTTCACGCAATACGAAATATCAAATTGGTCGAAACCAAATTTAGAGTCGCAGCACAACCTCATCTACTGGCTCAACGAACCGTATTTGGGAGTCGGCCCCGGCGCCCATTCTTGGCTTGCGGGTCAGCGTTTCGCAAACCTGAAATCACCTCGTCGGTATGTGACTGTAGTCGGTAAAAACTACGAAGTGATTGGACCTGACCCCGTAGCGTCAATGCGAACCCCGGCAGGTCCCGTTGAAGATGTCGACATCACAACCCCAGCGATCGACGTGGCAGAGACGATGATGATGGGCATGCGCCTAAATCAAGGTGTGAGCCACAAGCGGTTCGAAAAGCGATTCGGCGTTGGGGCGAATATTATCTTCCCTGATGAAATAAAACGACTCCTGAATTTAGGTTTGGTCGAGGTAACCAACGAAGCCTTGATGCTGAGCGAACGTGGACGGTTATTGGGCAACGAAGTCTTCGCTGAATTCATTGGCGATGGCCCAGACGAAGAAGACTGAGCTTTAGCAATTCGAATTAGTCAGCGTATTCGCTGTCATTTGGTCGCATCTGGTGTCTGGTGCATCTAATATTCGACACGCAGCGATTACGGTGAAAATTAATCGACCTGCTCTGATAGTTCAGTGCCTAGGTCAAAGCGAAACGAAGGTTTCTCAGATTGTTTGTTGTTGGCACAGCAGGACACGTCGATCACGGCAAATCGACGCTGGTTCAAGCGTTGACTGGTATCGACCCGGATCGACTACGCGAAGAGAAAACTCGCGGTATGACCATCGAGCTTGGATTCGCTTGGCTTGAGTTACCTTCCGGAACCGAGATAAGCATCGTTGACGTGCCCGGACACGAGCGCTTCATCAAAAACATGCTCATGGGTGCTGGTGGCGTCGATGTAGCCCTGCTGATCGTCGCTGCCGACGAAGGGGTGATGCCGCAAACACGCGAGCACGTAGCCATTCTCGATCTATTAGGAATAGAGACCGGCATTGTCGTGATGACGAAGAAAGATTTGGTCGATCAGGACTGGCTCGATCTAATTACGCTCGATGTTCAGGAATCACTCGAAGGAACGTCGCTTGCCGATGCTGAAGTCGTCGCCGTTTCAGCAGAAAACGGTGAAGGTCTCGACGAACTTCGGACTGCCCTCGACAAGCTGATATCCGAACTTCCCGATCACGAGAACACAGGGAATCCAAGATTACCGGTTGACCGATCGTTCACTATCACTGGATTCGGAGCGGTTGTGACCGGTACGCTCGCTGGTGGCTCGCTCAAGACGGGGCAAGAAGTGGAGATTCTTCCTTCGGGACTCAACGCTCGTGTGCGCAGTCTGCAAGTGCACGAAGAATCGTTGAACGAGGTTGGACCGGGTACTCGCGTGGCAGTGAACTTAAGCGGGATAGACCACGCAGATATTCAGCGTGGAGATCTCGTAACCAGCCCTAGATGGCTTGAACCTTCGACCGCGTTCGATGCAACATTTCGGGTTATTCCAGATGCTCCGCGTCCCGTTAGGCACAATCACAAGGTAACGCTATTCGCTGGCACCCGGGAAGTACCGGCGACGATTCGAGTATTAGAAGGAACCGAGATAGCGCCGGGTTCGTCCGGTTGGGTTCAATTACGAACTCAAGACAGAATTCCGGTCGTTCGGGGTGATTCGTTTGTTGTTCGAGATACCGAAAATACTCTTGGTGGCGGACAGGTTTTGGAGCCGAACGCACCGCGTCGTACACGAAACGACCAAGAAACCATTTCATTGCTTGAAACGATAGCCAGTGGTTCGAGCGAAGACGTTGCTTTCAACGCGCTCATCGGCATAGAGCCAGCTACATCAGCCCAGTTGGCTGGCGCCACAGGGACGAGCAATGCTGAGAGTATTACTGCCGTTGATGTGCTCGAATCCGAAGGGCGCGTGAAGCGACTCGGTGCCGATTCCGATTACGCTATTTCGATTGGCGGTTGGCAGAGAATCATCAGTATCGCTTCGAGCACGCTGGAGCAGTTCCATATTTCGTATCCGCTTCGCCAAGGAATGCCGCTTCAGGACTTCCGAGGGCAGCTCAAGCTGAAAACGGCTCCGTTCAGCGCGGTTTTACATTCGATGATCGCTGAAGATCTGGTCACGACCAACGGAGCATCCATCGGTATCCCGTCCCACGAGCCTTCGTTGTCGACCGCGGCAGGTGCTGAAGCGAAGGAATATCTCAGCCTTATATCGACCGACCGATACAGTCCTTCGACCGAGCGGCCCATCGATATCGAACTACTCCAGTTTTTATCAGAACGGGGTGATGTTGTTCGAATCGGCGGAGATATCGTTTATCCGGCGGACGCTTACGCCGAAATGGAGACGAAAATCTTGGATGCTGGAGCAGACGGCAGCGAGATTACTATCACCGGGGTGCGTGCGATATTCGGCACCAGTCGCAAATACACGTTGGCTGTTTTGGAGCACATGGATTCCAAGGGTCTGACGCGTCGAACCGGTGATTCTCGATTCGCTAAATAGTAAAATCGAATCAGGCAAATCTACTGCACAACGTCAGCGCCATGAGCTGCCTAGTTGAGGACTACTGGAAGCGTGAACATGAAGCGGCTTCCTTCACCAAGAGTGCTCTCTGCCCAGATTCGACCGCCTTGTGCTTCGATAAATCCCTTGGCGATCGAGAGCCCTAGACCCGAGCCGCTCACTCTAGAAATTCTGGCCGACTTGCTCCGGTAGAAACTTTCGAAAACTGCCTCTAGTTCATCTTGTTCTATTCCGGGTCCCTTATCGGCAACTTCTACCAGAACTTCATGTTCGTCGACCGATATCGTAATCGTTGCTTCGGTTTCTTTATCGGCGTACTTAGCTGCATTGTTCAGAAGGTTGATCATCACCTGCAAGATGCGTTCTCGATCGGCATCGACAAAAGCAGGTTTGTCGGAGTGATTAGTTTTCACGACAATTCCGCGTTCAGCAAAATTGGGTTCGGATATCTCAACCGCAGATACGACCACATCATCGATATCCCACCGATCGATCTGAAGACTAAATCGACCGGCTTCCAACATGGAAACTACGTTGAGATCATCGACCATTCTCGAAAGCCTATCCACCGTAGACTTCAAGTTATTGACGAGCCGCAGTTGTTGGTCGTTGAGTTCGCCTGCATCGCCCTCTCCCAGCATGTCGGTGTACATCTTCATGCTCGTAAGCGGGGTTCGGAGTTCGTGTGAAACGGTCGATACGAATTCCCTACGTTCGATTTGTCCGGCCTCTCGCTCACGCAGATCACGCATGAACACGTTTACAGAAACCATGGCATCTTCAGAGTTACGCACGGGAACGAGTTGAATTTCTATTGGAAAAGAATCAATTGCGTTGCGCGGTGTGAGCAAAATTTCGGCCTGCCAACCGCCCATAATGTCGGCCTGGCGAAGACCTGAAGTTCTGATCATATGTGCGATCTCTTCGGGAATAAATCCTGCTAGATCGACACCAATCCCAGACGATTGCTCGCCGAGATTGAGCATTTTGAGTCCAGCGGGATTCATATAACTCGAAATACCTTGAAGGTCGCAGATAGCCACGAGATCAAGAGTGGTCTCAACAGTGGCGGCAAGCGATCTAACTTTCTCAAGCAGCCGAAGTGACTCGATTACGGGAGATATCTGGTCAGCGACTCGCTCGAGCAGTGCAAGGTGAGTTTTGTCGTAGGAGCCTTCTTCTAGTGAACTAATCGAGATGAATCCGACAACCTCATCGCGTACGCGCAAGGGCGAGCGCATATTCGATAGCAAATTGCCTTGTTGCAACTTCTCGCGTTCGATCTTGGTGACATCCGGCGATTCAATAGTGAGTGTCGACAGAAGTCGAGAATCCGAAAGAACTCCAGCAGCGAGATCACTGATATTTAGCGTATCCCCAACTCGGTTTCCTTCAATGTCGACGCCATCGACATAAGAGAAATACACAGACTCGCTCTCGTCCTTCACCAGCGCGATTGCTCCCCGATCAATAGAAATAAGCTCACGTAGATTCTCAAATATGCTCTCGTAAAGACCAGCTTCATCCTGTGCAACGTTGGCGTCTCGGCCTATTTGCACAAGTATTTGTCTGACACGTGCGATGTGGCTGATCTGTGCATGCAATCGAGAGTTGGCAAGAGCCCCGGAAATTTGAGCACTAACCCGTTCGGCTATTTCCACATGCTCGGGGGTATATGCGTTTTCTTCTGTGGTTGTTGTAGCGAGAATGCCAACGACTTCATCTCGGTGAATCAATGGAGTCGACATTGCGGAGCGAACGCCCGTGTCGAGGAGCGATTCAATTCCGGGGTACTCCGAACGCATATCTTCAAGAAGTTCGGTGTCGAGTACCAAAACGAATCGGGCAAGTTGATTCGCATCAGTGAAGCTCGACATGGGCATTACTAACCCCTGTTCGAATCCTGGGAGCGACGTTCCCGTAACGTGTTCAAATATGACCGAATCACTAGCTACATCGGCGACAAGAATTGCAGCAGACTCAACAGGAAGAAGTCGCCGTATTTGCTCAATTAGCTGTTCGTATACAAGGCCAATATCTAACGACGAAGAGACTAATCGGCCGATTTCGGCAAGTACAGTTCGCTCATCGACGGCGACTTTGATTTCGTTCTGGAGTCGCCTCGCCTCAAGCGCTAGCTCTCTATCTGCCTTTGCTCCAAGTTCCCGCATCACGCTACTTGGCATACGCTGCATGCTGTCGGAATTGAACAGGTCGATAATGCCCAGCGCCATCAGATCATCTTGGTTCCCCTGTTCAGCGTTGATGACTCCGAAAATGGGGACTTTTGGAGCGTGCTGATTGACCAGATTGACGATCTTGGACACTGATGCAATCGACTTACGAGCGTCAAGGAAAACGAGATCCCATTCGTCGTCGATAATCCGACGTTCGAATCGCTCGATATTAGCGGCAGATTCATTGCGAATTGAAAAACCAGCGTCGGTCATCAATCGGGCGATGTGAACGCGTTCTTTAAGGTCAAACGACAGCATGCGAAGTTCGATGCGCGGAAGTTTCTTCCCCGCTGACTTCTTGCCTAGATTAGCGTTAGTCATTCTTGCCCCCCCACCAGAATCGTGAGACAACGTTCTCATATTGGCTCAACCAAAAACTGACCAAAAGGTAAGGAATCGGTGTAGGCGCATGCGGAACCGTGTAGAGCCTAAGTTATCCGAACTCGCACAAGTATGTTGCCGAACCTTCGGTTACTGTGCGGACCTTCGGAGATGGCTCAGACGAGTTCGATGCCACCGGCACCATCGGCGTAGTTCCGTCGACGAGGGATTCCGAGAGTGTTCGTCCGTCCATATGGCTCGGTATTGGGATCCCAAGTATTTCCAACACCGTCGGAGCTACATCTATGTTGCCGCTAGCAATTTTAGAGTCGACACCAGTGAGAAAGGATGGTCCACTCGCAATGAGGGTGTTGTGGAGTTCAGCAGGGCTGCTACCACCGTGCGACCCGACGCCGACGACGCCGCCAGTTGCGGCACCTGAACGCTCCAACGGAGCCGGTTGCCCACTAACAATAGACCGCATCGTTACAACTACATCGGGCGAACGTGGACCAGCAAGTCCAATATCACTGATGCTGGCGAATTTAGATTCCGCCACCGCAGGAACGTCAGTTGCGATCGCACCGACCCATTCCTGAGCATCCAGCCAATCAACAAGTTCAACTGCCAATTGATCGTTCTCAGCTGGCAGATAAAGCAAAACCGAACCGCCATTTCCGGCAACAATTACTGATCGTTCACCTTGATCAGGACCGAATCCCGCTGACGCAAGTTCTGCGTGCACATCTACTACCGAATCGATGGTCGAGTAGCCGTGGTCTGAAACAACAAATACGTCGGGTTCTTCGCCATTCTTTGAAATTGACTCGAGCAATCTTCCGAGGTTCGAATCGGCGAGCGAGTACATTTGTCGGGCTTCATCGCTGTCGACACCGTAGGCATGTTGCGATGTGTCGGGCTCAGGGAACCACACGAGTAGTACATCCGGATTTAGCTCGCTAAGTGCATATTCGATAGCCACATCGGCAGTGCGTTCGACCAGAGCTGCGGCTGGCGCTTCCTTTGGCGGCCAGGCACCAAACTTGTTGGTGATTATTGAATGGTGCTCAGGTGGGTTCGTGAATTCCGGGTGAATTATCACATCGCCGTACTCCGCGGCGTTTGGGTGCTGAACGAATGCGTTCCCGCTCGTACCACCGACCACCGAGACCCACTTCAGGTTCTTTTGACTAATAAGTTCGCCCAAAGTTGGAACGAATAGTAATTCCCCATTGGTCAGGTTATTTATCTCAGGGAGTTTGGGAATTAAGGCATCAACCACTTCGGTTGTCGAGTATTCGTGGAACACCGACTTATTTGCTGTGAGCCCATGCGTGCCGGGTGTGACACCAGTTACCAAACTTGCCGAATTTGCCCGAGTAACTGTAGGAAATACTGCGTGATTGTGCTCGAATCGAACGCCTTTGTCGGCGAGCGCGGTTACGATCGGCATGAGTTCAGGAGAAACCTGCGACCGCTGAAGTCCATCGAACGCAGCGATAACGATTTTCGGCATTACCCGAGTCCCATTTCGTCGAGTTCCGAGTCGCTAAAACCGAAGTAATGCGCAACTTCGTGTTTCACGGTAACTACGACTTGATTCTCTAGCTCTTCCTGAGTGTGTGACATATGTTCGATCGGATTCTGGAAGATCGTGATGATGTCCGGCAGCGGTGGCACGTAGCTACCTCGTTCGGTGAGTGGCACACCATCGTAAAGACCGTAGAGAACATCGGTGGGTTGCAGGCCGTTTTCAGCCATCTGAGCAGGTGTAGCGCTGCCAGCAACTATGATGCTGACGTTCTCCATTTTCATAAGGAACTTACCTGGCAAAGACATGATCGCATCTCGCACAAGATCCTCGAATGCATCTTTGCTCACGTGTATCGGCATGCTACCCGGCGCCTACCTGAGATCGAATGGCTTTCAATCGATCGAGGTTCGGCTTGTCAGGTCCACTCTTGCCAGTACCCGGTACTTCCAAGTAGAACGGCACACGCTTGAACGCTTCATGTGACATCAGTGTTGTAAAGCCTGCGGTTCCGATTAGGCCGTCTCCGATGTTCTCGTGACGGTCGACCGACGATCCTAGTTCTCGCATCGAGTCGTTGGCATGCACAGCCTTGAGCAGTCCGATCCCGATCTCTTTGTCGAATTCGTCGATCGCAGCGTTAAGAGTGTCCGCTACGGCGATGTTGTATCCGGCAGCGAATACGTGCTGCGTGTCCAAACAGACAGCAACTCGGTCGTTTCCGATTGCCTTAATCAACGTGCCTAGCTCAGCGAACGAAGAACCGATGTGATCGCCAGCACCAGCGCTGGTTTCAAGCATAAGAAGCGAGTCGCCGGGTTCGTTGTCGAGGACTTTACGAACCGAGGCTGCGAACTGGTCGATGATCGCTTCGAATCCCTGCCCGCGGTGGCTTGCAGGATGAAAGATGACACCAAGTGCGCTGAGCTTGTTTGCCGCTGCAATATCTGCTCCAAGTGCGATTTCCGACTTCGCTAAAAGTTCAGGATCGGCCGACCCTAGAGCGACGAGATATTTTCCGTGAAGAACTGTCGGCCCCATCATGGCCCGCTTCATCTCTGCGGCGTACTTGTCTACTACTGCGTCAGCGACAGGTTTTGCCGACCACATTCGTGGTGACGAAGCGAAGATTTGGAAACACTCTGCTCCAATTTCTTCGGCTCTAACGATGGCTTTATTTGCCCCGCCAGCAGCAGATACGTGCGCGCCTATCAGCATTCGAAACCGTTCCTTTTTCAACACGAAGGCGCGCCCGGCTACCACGCCCGTCCGGCGCATGGTAGTCGAATAATCTGGTGGGTGCGACTTCTAACTAAGAGTTAAGAGTTTGTAGCAGCGGCTTTACGCCACGGAAGTAACGATCGACGTTCCCACAGGACAAGAACCTGAGCGGCTACGAACATCGAACTGTAAGTTCCTACGAGAACACCAAGAAGTAACACGATTAGGAAGTCTCGTAACGATGCTCCACCGAACAGTAGCATCGCCAAGATCACAGTGACCGTGGTGATACTCGTGCCCAATGAACGAGTGATCGATTCGTTGATCGATATATTCACCGTGCTTTTGAATTCCCTACCAGGAGCCAGAGTTACGTTCTCACGAATTCGATCAAAGATCACGATCGTGTCATTCACGGAGTAACCGATCACAGTAAGAATACCCACGATGAAGATCGCATTGACTTCAGCGCTGATTGCCAGACCGAGAATAGCGAAGACACCGAGCACAATTACAACGTCGTGTATAAGAGCAACAACCGCTGCCAAGGCGTACTTGTATGAACTAGGCACAGATCGGAATGCGTACATGATGTAGATCATTACGAAGATTGCGGCAATAACAACGGCCGTAATCGCGTTTTGAACTGTGTCTTCAGCAACTGAAGCTCCGACAGTTGAAGTGTCGAGAACATGTGCACCCTGATCAAGTTTCAGGACTTCAGTGTTCACGTCGTCGAGACCTGTTACACCGAGATCGTCAGTACGAATGAAGAACTGATTGTCTCCAAGTGCCTGAACAATTGCATCAGGGTAGCCAGCAGCAGACAGAGCATCAGTGACCTCTGCTGAACTGGTGTCTTCATCAGTGAACTGGTACGTGACAGTACTACCCGATGTGAAATCGATACCCAAACTCAGGCCAGATGTTCCGAGCACTACAACCGAAAGTGCAACAAGCACCATCGAAATAGTGAGGAAGATTCGGCGCTTTCCTACGATGTCCATTAGGAGTTACCTCCAGCCACTGAGTCGCTGGTATCGCTTTGATCACGCACGGGTACGAACAGGTTCGGGTTGTTACCGAGTCCCGTCGTTGCGAGTAATCGAAGCAGCAAGCGGCTGGCGAAGAATGCGGTGAACATGCTCAACAGCACACCAATTGCGAGTGTCAGAGCAAATCCCTGCATAACGCTAGTGCTGAAACGGTCACCGAACCAGAAGAGAACAATAGCTACGATGATCGTCGACATATTTCCATCTCGAATCGATGGCCATGCACGATCAAACCCGGCGGTGATGGCAGCCAATAGGCTCCTGCCAGATCGTAGTTCTTCCTTAGTACGCTCTGCGATCAGAACGTTCGCATCCACTGCGAAACCTAGCGACAGGATGACCGCAGCAGCACCTGAAAGTGTCAGGGTTACAGGAATCATCTTGAATATGCCAAGCAGCATGATTGTGTATGCGACAAGGGCGATTGCAGCCACGAGGCCAGGAACCTTGTAGTAAGCGATCATGAAGATAAGAATCAGGGCAAGTCCAACACCACCGGCGATAAGACTCTTCTGTAGAGAGTCTTTACCAAGTACGGCGTCGACGTTTCGTTCCTGAATAAGTTCAAGCTCGACAGGTAGTGCGCCAGATCGGAGCTGAATTGCGATTGTGCGCACACGCTCCGTAGTGAAGCTGCCACCTTCGATGATCGCTCGACCACCTGAGATACCGCCGTCGCTCACACCAGGAGCAACGAGTTCCTCATTGTCGAGGTAGATTGCCAAACGGTCGCCCTGTCGGGAAACTCGATCGGTTACTTCGAAGAATGCATCTGCACCGTTGTCGTTGAACACGAGAGTAACGATTGGTCGGGGGATAGTTCCTTGCGAAACCTCTGGGAATGCGTCATCGAGATCGGCAGGATCGATTTCCGTTGCTGTCTCGGTGAAGTAGGCAGGATTAGTACATCGTTCCAATGCCCACTGATCAACGGATAACCCGTCTGGTGGCCAAGGAATGTCGCTCGAAGGAGCGAGTGTGTCGCCACACTCTCTGTATCGGAACTCAAGCTTCGCCGTAGAACCGATAACGGCCTTAGCTTCCTGAACTCCACCACCGGCAATCCACTGTGTGAGTGTGCCTTGGCTTGAACTGAACTGAATCGTTCCAAGTTCACGAAGCGCGCCTAGTATTCGTTGGTCTTCACCAAGAATCGGGTTGCCATCGTCATCGGTAGTAGAAATATCTAGCCCGTACATCAGGATGGAGAAGAGACCTTCAGCACTCTCAACGGCATCTACATCAGCATCTGAACGACCTACCGAAGCGAAAGCGGCTTCAACTTCTTCGAGAGTAGGCAAGGTTTCGATGTCTTCAGTAGGGACAGGATCGATCGCAGTGTCGTCGCCAACTACCGGAGGATCGACCTGAGGAAGAATATATCCGACCTGAAGTGCGACTGGGTACTGGGTAATAATTGCTTCACGCCATGCGTCGGCTTCGTCCGGGGTTACAACATTGCCGGCAGCGTCGAGAACTTCCGACTGGATATCATCGAGTTGAACCGTGAGTGAACCGTTCTCGTTCTGTTTAACTGATGCGTCCGGTCGAGCAAGTTCGTTCTGGAAGAACGCTTCGAGCGTCGCTGGGCTAACGGTGTCAGCGCCGAAGTTCAAAGTAATTGATGCGCCGGTTTGTCCCGGAATCTGAACCAACACTTTGTTGGCTACAGAATCGACACCACCACCGAGAAGTTGAACGCTAGCTTCGCTCACACCAAACTCGTTGACACGTTTGTCGATGATGTTTCGTACACCTTCCATGTCCTCACGAGTCGGCTCTCTGCCATCTTCGGG
>JABIHL010000105.1 GCA_018649665.1 Chloroflexota bacterium
CCACCACCGAGAAGTTGAACGCTAGCTTCGCTCACACCAAACTCGTTGACACGTTTGTCGATGATGTTTCGTACACCTTCCATGTCCTCACGAGTCGGCTCTCTGCCATCTTCGGGAACGACTTCGTAAACGAGATGCGTTCCACCCTCCAGATCGAGTCCGAGAGTCAGGCCCAGAGGGCTGTCTCCACCACGGGTGAAACCGAGGACACTAACTTCGGAAATTGCCAATACAACAACTGAAGTGACAACCAATATTGCAATGAGGACTAGGCCTCTGAATCTACTCAAAAGTTTCAGACTCTTACGCGAAACGCGCCGCACAAGCGGCGTGTCTATGTGATTTATCCTGACGTTGATTCACCGATCTGGTGCCGTCAGCATCTTGCTAGCACGAACTCCCGATACCGCCGTGCCAATAAATTGACTCATTCAGCGGCATCGATCAAAACTTGAATTTGCTGGTTCACGTCGTGGCTTAGCCTCGGATGAATTCAGACAAGCAAAAAGTATAGCACTGGCGCAACGTAAATTCGCTTCGGGATTAGGGTCACGTTTTAGGCTTATTTTGCTGTTTTATGATTCCCGAATAAGCCCGTTAATGCGAATGGTCGGAATCGAGAATTACGCCACCGTCTAAGTGGGGATCGTCCGACTCGACATGATCGTGCGTGTGGGCAGTGCTTTTTGGAGCATCGATGACGTACCCGGCTTGCCGTAAGTCGTACTGCATCTGGTCGACTGACGATTCCGAATACAGATCGCTGAACTTGATAGTGGAGTGAACCACTTCGATGTCCGCTTCTTCAGGTTCTGCATCCTCGTCGCTATGGTCGGCGTGCACTTCAACCTCGACGTCGTGCATGTGCGGTTCGTCGTCTTCCATGTGACTTCCAGCCGCTGCAAGTTTTTCATGGGCAAGCAGGTGATCAATATAAAGAATGCCATTAAGGTGGTCGACTTCGTGTTCAAGAGCCTGGGCGAAGAGGTCTTCGGTCGTGATCTTCATCTTCGAGCCGTTCTCGTCGAGCCACCGTGCTTTAACGGTGACAGAACGAGTGACCATTCCTTCGTATCCGGGGAACGAAAGACATCCTTCAATAATTTCCCGCTCGCCTTCGGTTTCCCGAATCTCAGGGTTAATAAGGACAAACGCATCTTCATCACCGGGTAGATGAAGCGTGATTACACGTTGAAGTGCGCCAACCTGATTAGCTGCGAGCCCCACACCGCCAGCTGAATCCATCGTTTCAATCATGTCGGCGGCAAGTTCTTTTACTTTGTCGTCGACGCGGCGAACTACTCTGCACTTCTTGCGCAGAATCGGATCGGGAAACACCCTGATTCGCCTAATTGACACTTTCTATCCTTTTATCCTGCTTGCGCGAGAGTTCACACTAATTTCGTTCCGAGAATTCATTGAGTCGTCTATAAGGACGCGCGACTAAGCCGGGTCGATATCGACTGCCCAAAGCGAACCACTCGGAACCAATTCTAGAAGTCTCTCAGGATGCGACCCCTTGAGCAAGATTTGCCACCTGTACATATTCCGCATCTTTACTGGGTATCCGGGCGTAGGACCAATGACTTCAATGCCAGTTTCGCCGTGAGCTTCTCGCACATCCGCCAGAGCTGCCGCCATTCGGTCGGCTTCAGATTTAGCGACTTCGGCATTGCCTGCTGAGTGCGTCAATCTAACTAAACGAGTGAACGGAGGGTTCGCTTGCGCCGCTCGCAAGCGTATCTCGGTGTCGTAGAACATTTCGTAGTCTTGATCGGCGGCGGCGAGAATCGCGTAATGATCGGGATTGAACGTCTGAATCACAGCTCGACCGTCCCACGCTCCCCTGCCACTTCTTCCAACGACCTGAGCTAGAACCTGGAATGCCCGTTCTCCTGCTCTGAAATCAGGCACTGCAAGACCAGTGTCGGCAGAGATAACCCCGACCAATGTGACGCTAGGAATGTCGAGTCCTTTGGCGACCATCTGCGTGCCAACGAGAACGCCTGCTTTGCTATGAACGAATTCGCCCATTATTCGCTGGTGGTCGGCGGCTGTTTTAGCGCTGTCTGAGTCCCAACGAACTACTTCAACTTTAGGAAAGTATTGATTCACAGCCTCGACTGCCATTTGAGTGCCGGGCGACGACCGATGCATCTGTTTCCCACCACATGTCGGACACTTCGTGCCTGCGCTAACTGTGTAGCTACAGTAGTGGCAAACGAGTTTGCCGTTTTGTGCACGAGAATCGTCGGAATTACGATGAAAAGTTAGGGCGGTGTCGCACCGTTTACATTGGCGAACCTGTCCGCAATCCTTGCACTGGATGAACGATGCGGAGCCGCGTCGATTCAGGAAAAGAATGACTTTCCCACCGACGTGCAGGGCGTCTCGCATCGAATCGATCAGCTTGCGACTGAGCATCTCGAAATGACCGTCGGATCGCTCGTCACGCATGTCGACAATATCGACCTTCGCCATCGACGGAGCGGTGCTCAGAACTGACTCGTTTTCAGCGTTGTTTCCTACGTTTTTTCCGGCGCTCGGGGCCGAGCCGACTCGATCGGGAAGTGTCAATAATCGATATCGACCTACTTTGGCGGCTCGGTAGCTGGCAACATCAGGCGTTGCACTTCCGAGCACGAGGGTCGCTCCGGTCTCTTCCGATATTCGTTCAGCGACTGCCCGAGCGTGGTATCGAGGTGTCTGATCGCCCTGCTTATACGTCCATTCATGCTCTTCATCGATCACGATTAGACCCGGGTTTTCGATAGGCGCAAATATGGCACCTCGTGAGCCAAGAACAATCGGGAAATCACCGTTTTTCACACGCCACCACTGGTCGTAGCGCTGCCCTATCGTCAGGCCGGAATGGAGTATCCCAACCTTGCCGGGAAAACGTGATGCGATCCGTCGAAGCGTTTGCGGCGTGAGAGCAATTTCAGGCACAAGGAATATCGCCCGTTTACCGGCGGCGATGCACGCTTCGATTGCTTGGAGATATACCTCGGTCTTACCGGAGCCAGTGACTCCGTGAAGAAGGAATTGCCGGTCGCTTGGATTCGAGGAGGGCTTGGCAGCGAGGATCTGCGCAACGATCTGATCGATTGCGTCTTTTTGCAGTTCCGTTGGAGAGTGGGCGAATTCCTGCTGGAAAAAGTAGTCGGCAAGCGGGTCACGATCACGCCTTATTTTTCGGGTGCTGAGCAAGCTTTCACTGAACGCCCATTTAACCGCCGAAGTGCCGAACAGCTCGTTAAGAGCTGATTTGGTCTGGGCAACTTTCCCAGTTAGGAACCATTCGAGCAGTTCAGCACGCTTGTGGGAGCGTGTTTCGGCATGCTCGGTAACGAGTTGTTGAGCCTCAGCTTCGGTCACACCGAGTTCGATCCGATTCGAGTAGACGGCTGAGACTCGCGGTTTCTCCCATTCAGATTCGGCGTGAAAAACTCGCTGCCGAACTAGCCGATCGACTATCTGGCTGCCACCTAAACCAAGCCGTCTGGCTACTCGTGACTTCGGGGCTCGGTCGTTTTCCATGACATAGCCGACTGCGGCTTGTTCACGATTATTAAGTTCTCGATCAATTACTCCTGGCGAGAGCCAAGTTCGTAGTCGAGACGATGCACCGGGTGGAAGTAGTAACGAACATGCTGTGAAAAGCGTCGTTCGGTAGTACTCGGCTACCCATCTGGCTACTCGAATGAGATGTTCAGCAATAAACGGACCATCGACCGTTCGGGCTGTTATGGGTCGAATTTTGTCTAGTTCGGTTTCAGCCATGCTGGTCGTTTCGAAAACAACCCCTTGAACGGTTCGAGGACCGAACGGAACCCACACTAAATCGCCAACCACTACGGTCAAAGTTTCAGGAATCGAGTAGGTAAACGTGCGCGAGTGCTCGTCGGGAAAATCGACGGCTACTTCAGCGAACTGCACTTACTACCTACTCCGGAACCTTGGGGCACTCAAAACGAATCAACGAACGAACGCTTCGGGTAATTATCTGCTCAGACTCACCGTGATCAAACTACGCTGACACACAGAAATAAAAAACCCTCTCCCGTTTCGGGGAGAGGGTATTCAAATTCAATCTCGACACTAGATGTCGAAATGTGGTTATCGACGTTCCTTGATTCTGGCCTTCTTGCCAGTGAGACCACGGAGGTAGTAGAGGCGTGAGCGTCGTACCTTTCCTCGTCGGTCTACTTTCACAGAGTCAACGTTTGGTGAGTGGAACGGAACGATTCGTTCTACGCCCACACCGTAGGAAACTCGGCGAACCATGAACGTGTCACCCGGGAGAGGGTTCCGTTCAACACGGTGCTTGCCAGAAATAACAGCGCCCTGGAAAGCCTGTACACGGTGTCGGTCGCCTTCCACAATGCGGAGGTTAACCGTGACTGTGTCACCAGGTTGGAAGTCTTCGATATGGTCAAGCGTTTTTCGCTCGATCAGTGATGCGGCGTCCATGTCAAAATTCTTTCGTCGCGAAAAGACGCCCAGAGGCGTCGATGTGTTTCAGTGCAGAACGTTAAGTCTACAACCCAAAACCGTGATCCAGCAATACCGCTAATAACTAATTTACGGCTGCTCTTCGGGTGAGATCGCCTTCAGTTGAGTAGATCAATCGCTTGCAGGCCAGTCGGTCAGCAAGTCCGGTCGACGCTCCTCGGTACGCCGCAACGCTTGAGTTCGACGCCATGCTTCGACTTTGGCATGATCGCCACTTAGAAGGATTTTTGGTACTTCGAGTCCCTGAAACTTGGCGGGCCGGGTGTAGACCGGACCTTCCAATAGCGAATCGGAACCGGGAGCGAACGAATCGTGTTTCGACGAATCGTCGTCGCCAAGCACACCCGGAATCAGACGGACTACGGCGTCGGTTACAGCCATCGCTGGTATTTCGCCTCCCGTTAGAACGAAGTCGCCAATCGATATCTCTTCGTCGACTCGTAGTTCTATGAACCGCTCGTCGACTCCTTCGTAGTGGCCACAGACGATAGTTATCGCTTCGAGTTCCGAGAGTTCTTGAGCACGCCGATGTATGAGCGGCGCACCTTGTGCCGACATTAGAACGACGTGTGGTTTGCCCAATCCTGCTTGCAACGATTGCTCGGCTATCGAATCGACGGCGTCGACTAGCGGACCGGCCTGAAGCACCATTCCTGCGCCGCCGCCGAATGGAGGTTCGTCGACCGTGCCGCGTTCGTCACGTGCGAAATCGCGCAACTGAACGATATTGAGGTCGATTTTGCCACTTTCAACGGCGCGCCCAATGATGCTCGTCCCTAATGGGCCTTCGAACATTTCGGGGAACAGTGTGACTATTGATATCTTCATGAAAGTTGATCGTGCTGGGTGGGTAGGTCACTAAGACTAACGCCGCACGTGCGTGTGCGCACGCGAGGGACGAACGACTGGCTAATAGAGTGGAGGAAGACGATCCGGGCTTGCTGTAATCGAGGGTATTCGAATGGCTTCGCAGTGTTTTACGAATCGCCTAAATCGGATGATCGCCTGTTTGCCGATCCTGAAGCACCTCGACGGCATGCTCGATTACTGGCAGCACAACGCCTAAGTTATCGCGAACTCCGCCGGTACTTCCCGGCAGATTAATGATCAGCGTCGAGCCTCGTACACCGGTGACAGCACGCGAGATCATCGCCATCTTCGTGACCTTCAGCGACTCCGCCCGCATAGCTTCTGCCATGCCGGGAATTTCAAGATCGATCAAACCACGCGTCACTTCCGGCATCACGTCACGCGACGATAGTCCGGTGCCTCCGGTCGTCAAAATAACATCGACTTTTCCCGAGTCGCACCAGGCTTTAATTTGAGTCGAAAGCTGGTCGATATCGTCGGGCAGCATGACCCTATTGACCACTTCATGATCTGCGCCATCCATGATCTCTACGATGGCGTCGCCGCTGGTATCGACCCGTTTCCCGGCGGAGCCAGTGTCGCTACTTGTTAGCACTGCGTAGGTGACTATTTCGATTTCTCCGTCTCGGCGCACATCTTTTTAGGTGACCACAAGTGACCAGAGTACGAAAGTACCAATGATCTCAACTCTGAACTTGGGGTACCAACGTACTAGCGGGTTAAATCGGATGCTAGCACGCCAAAGAGTACGTTCGTCACATCATTTTTTCGCAAAAACTGCGCGCGGAACGTATTGTCGTAGAAAGTGGCTATATGGCACAATCTGGGGTGTATTGGGGCAAAAAGGGGTGAAATTGGTTTGACCTCCGCCTGCCCACTACCAAGAGAACCTCTTTACCAACATGATTTTCGCCGGAGAATATGAGCACCGAATCGACCCTCAAGGCAGGGTCGCTATTCCTGCTCGGTTCAAATTGGCATTTCTCGACGGCATCGTCCTCGGAAGGGCTTACGACAATTGCGTTGTCGTCTACACCCCTGAAGAGTGGGAACGAGCTGCAACCGATATTTCTCAGCAGCCTGCCACATCGGCAAGTGCCCGCAAGCTGGCACGGCTCACATTCTCTGGTGCGTTCACTGGAACGCTCGACCGCAGTGGCCGAGTCGTAGTTCCTGTTCAGCTTCGCGAGTATGCCGGTTTAGGAGAAGACGTAGTAATTGTCGGCACCGGCAGGTTTATCGAAATTTGGTCGGCAGCAGCATGGGCGGAAGAGCGCCGAGTGCTCGATACCGAAGCTACCGATATTGCAGAAGCTGCTCCCGCTGTACAGCCTCGACCTGAACAAACCCAGATCGTCGTTCGGCAGTTCGAAGCGGAGACGGAAGAGTGATTCTCATGGGATTAGAACTTCACCACGAGCCGGTAATGATGCCGGAGATCATGCAGGCACTTAACGTCCAGCCTGGCGGTCGCTATATCGATGGAACTCTCGGTGAAGGTGGGCACTCGAAGGAAATCCTTCGGGCTGCAGATCCCGGCGGGCAGGTTCTTGGACTCGATGCCGACGCCGAAGCTATCACCGTGGCGACCGAACGTCTTGCCGAGCATGGCGAATCATTCAGGGCAGTAAACGTCAACTTCCGGGATGTCCGAGCTACCGCTCTTCAATATGAATTTGTTCCAGTACACGGTGTGCTTTTCGATTTGGGTGTGTCGTCGCTACAGCTCGACCGTGAATCACGCGGTTTCAGCTTCCGACGCGCAGACCCGCTCGACATGCGATTCAGCTTCGATCAGCAGATCACTGCCGCCGATATCGTCAACCGTTACGCGGAATCGGAACTCGCCGACATTATTTTCCATTTGGGTGAAGACCGAGCTGCACGACGAATCGCCCGTGCGATCGTACGAAGTCGCCCGATCCTAACGTCGCTCGAGCTCGCCGAGGTCATCGAAAAGGTGAACCCACGTCGCGGGAAGCGCACTCACCCTGCAACTCAAACGTTCCAGGCAATTCGCATCGCCGTAAACGACGAACTCTCGGCTTTGGAAACGGCACTCGAACAGGCTGTTTCACTTCTCGGGCAGGGTGGTCGAATGGCAGTTATTTCGTACCACTCTCTCGAAGATCGAATCGTCAAGAACTTCATTCGTAAACAAGCGTCCGACTGCATATGCCCTCCCGGAACTCCAGTCTGTCGCTGTGAACACTTGGCGACTTTGAAGGTAATAACCCGTCGCCCTTTGATTCCTACCGATGCTGAGACTGCCTCAAACCCACGTGCACGCAGTGCCAAGCTACGGGTGGCGGAGCGGATATGAGCAACATCTTTATTTTCAGAAAACAAGGCCTCAAAAGACGAGCACGCTCGGCAATGTCACAAGGTACGGCAGCAATAGCTGAACCACCAGATACGACGCGGCCCCTCCGTTAGAAACAAACTCTCCAACCCACGCCCCGAACAAACATCCCGCTGAGGAGACCATCATGTCGCAAGACAATTTCAGAGTAGCCATAGATATCGGCACCACCAAGGTGTGCACGATCATAGTTCGAAAACGCGACGACCACCGCGTAGAAGTTAGTGGAATTAGCATCGTGCCATGTGACGGCATGAGCAAAGGAATGGTCGCCGAATCGGCCTCCGTTACCGCCGCAATCAAAGAGTCAGTCGAAGCAGCGGCAGCCGATGCCGGTGTTGAAGTAGATGCTGTTTACGCTGGTCTAACTGGCAGTCACGTCGAGTCGAAGAATCGCTGGGCAAATGTTCCACGATCTGAAGGCATGCGTGCTGTGACAGACCTCGATCTTTCAGCAGCAAAGAAGGCAGCCGGTTCGATCGATCTTTCCGACGACCGCCGACTTCTTCACGTTATTCCACGTAGCTACGCTCTCGATGGCCTTCACGGTGTACGAAACCCGCTTGGGATGCACACCGGAGAACTTCACATCGAAAGCCACGTTATTACTGGTTCGATTTCAAAAATCACTGAGCTTCACAACGCCGTTTCCGACGCCGGAGTTCGGGTTTCTTCAATGGTGGTTGAACCACTTGCGAGCGCCGACGCAGTACTGACTGCCGATGAACGCGAAGAAGGCGCAGTGCTGGTTGACGTTGGTGGCGGAACTTCCGACATCGCTGTTTACCACGACGGATCGGTCGTTCACACGGCAGTGATTCCAGTTGGTGGATTCCAGTTCTCGAACGACCTCAGCATCGCATTTGCAATCGACTTCGAGTCGGCTGAAAGGTTGAAGATCGAACACGGCACGGCAGCACCTGAACTTGCTGGGATGAAAGAGGAGATCACTCTTCACCCAACAACGATGAGCCAGCCGCTCACGATTTCTAAGCGTGAAGTTGGTCAGGTTTTGAAAGAACGAACATCTGAACTGTTCCGCATGATCCAGCTCAAGCTTGAAGAGCCACACCTCGCCGACATCCCAACCGATCGAATCGTGTTCACTGGTGGCGGAGCTAAGCTCGACGGCTTCTTGAACATCGCGAAGTACATCTTCCAGCGAAAAGTTCGACTCGCATCACCTCGGGGTCTCGACGGAATGCCAGAAGGCACCAACGACCCTGCCTACTCGGCGGCTGTGGGAATTGCTCTTTGGGGCATACGCAACCTTCCTGCCGAAAACCACGTGGGTGAACGAAAAATATCTCACACATCTGAACTTTCAGGAACTGCAACCTCAGCCAACAAGGAAACGACGGGTGCACTGTCGATGATCCGTGGCTGGTTGCCAAAACGAGAGAAGGAGACTGCTGGCACGTAGAAATCGTGCGGACAGATCCTCTAATCGGGCGCTAACAAAACTTACAACGCCGCTCACAAGGGCGGCGCCCCAAACCCCAACATCCGCGGTTGCGATGTTCACCCGAAAAGTGAACAAGCAATCCCCAGGAGAACAAACAAATGGTCGACCAGGCGACAACCCCAATCGAAGGAAACATCGGATCAGCAACGATTAAAGTCGTTGGTGTAGGTGGCGGTGGCTCTAACGCCGTCTCACGCATGTACCGAGACCGTATCCCTGAAGTTGAGTACATCACAGTAAACACCGACGCTCAGGCACTCACCCGCTCTGATGTCCCGATTCGTATTCGAGTCGGTGACCGCACAGCACGTGGACTTGGCGTAGGCGGAGACCCTTCTAAGGGTCGAGAATGTCACGAAGAAGATCGTGACGAAATCAAGCGAGCACTTGAAGGTGCCGACCTTGTATTTATCGCAGCAGGCATGGGTGGCGGAACAGGAACAGGTGGTTCGCCAGTTGTTGCTGAAGTCGCACAAGAGCTTGGTGCACTGACGGTTGGTGTAGTAACCAAGCCGTTCAACTTCGAAGGCGCACGACGACGACGTCAGGCTGAAGAGGGCATCAAGGCTCTCGCTGAAGTAGTCGACACACTTATCGTTATTCCAAACGACCGACTTTTGATCATGTCGACCGAGAACCTCTCGATGGACATGGCATTCCGCATGGCCGACGATGTTCTTCGTCAGGGTGTGCAGTCGATCGCTGAATTGATCTTGATGCCGGGTGAAATCAACCTTGATTTCGCCGATGTCAAAGCAATCATGTCGAACGCTGGTCCTGCATGGATGGCTATTGGGCAGGGTTCAGGTGAAGACCGAGCAATTATGGCTGCTGAAGCCGCTATCGACAGCCCGCTGTTGGAAGTATCGATTGCAGGCGCACGTGGCGTGATCTTCAACGTTACCGGTGGTACCGATCTGACTCTTCAGGAAGTACAGCAGGCATCGGAAGTCGTATCGAATATGGTCGACCCCGATTGCAACATCATTTTCGGTATGGTCACCGACCCCAAGATGGAAAACGAAGTGAAGATGACCATCATCGCAACTGGCTTCCCCGGGGCAGAGGCATCGGCAGAGAAAGAAGCGGCCGTAACAGCTGCTCTCAGCGATGTGCTTGGCGACGAAGAAGCGCTTGATCTTCCTCCGTTCCTACGACATCACCGTTCGGCTCGCCGACGCTCGACTCGTGAGATGGCAGCGAGCGACTAGAACTTTTGTAAGAAAACCACTCTTCAAATAGCTCTGCTCGATAGCGTTCTTCGGAAGGCAATCAAGTACGAGTCAAAATAAGACCCCGAGAGAACCGGCCTTCTCTCGGGGTCTTTTTATTCAGATGAAACTGCTTTGCCCGAGCTACTCGGGTCGCTTGCCGGTGACTGCTTCTAGCATTGCTTGAATGTAGCCTTGAGCGAAGATCCGTGAGCGGTAGCCGCCCCAATTGCCAGGAAACGCAGTGTCGCCAACGATCTCCGGGCAGTGATCGTCCATGAACACGCCTTCGTATCCGGCAGCAGCGTAGGTTTCCATCGCCCGTTTCATATCGACATAGCCGGTGTTGATGAACTCTTCATTGAAAGATGGCAACGTCGAAGACACATTACGGAAGTGGACATACAGCACTTTATCGCGCTCTGCGAAGTACTTGATCATGTCGTAGATACCGTCGTCCTTGGCATCTTCCATCTCAGAGAAAGTTCCCTGACAGAACTCGATTCCGTTGTACGGACTGTCGACGATCGAAGTGAGACGCTTGTAAGCGTCAAAGCTGCCAAGCAGACGTGCTACGCCGCCCAGTT
The DNA here is from genome assembly GCA_018649665.1 of Chloroflexota bacterium. Taxonomy (GTDB): domain Bacteria; phylum Chloroflexota; class Dehalococcoidia; order Lucifugimonadales; family Lucifugimonadaceae; genus Lucifugimonas. Next base: position 11,011 of record JABIHL010000105.1, read on the forward strand.
CGGGTACAGGTGGGTCGTCGGGGTGAATGCCCAATCGAATCCCTGCCGATTCGGCAACC
>JABIHL010000106.1 GCA_018649665.1 Chloroflexota bacterium
CGCATTTGCGTTAGGCTCCGGGCGTCGTCGGACGACTTGGTCGCGCGTCGCAATCTCCCCCTCTAGCTCCCCCGATCCGGGGGAGGACCGTTTAGCTCCGGGCGTCGTCGGGTGACTTAGTTTTCTTCTGAGCCTTCGGGTTTGGGGTTGCGGGAGATCATTTCTAGCCAGTTGCCGTCGGGATCTTGGAAGTAGATTGCGAAGCGTGCCCACGGGTATTCGAGTTCGCGTTCGTAGCGGGGTCCGAACGTTTTGATTCCTTCGGCTTCGAGTCGGTCTCGCCAAGTTGGCACGTCGTCGACAACCATCGCTGCATGAGCGGAGCCGGGGCGGTTTCTGTCGAACTGGTCGGAGCGTTTCTCGCCGCGGGGTCGCATGTATTCGATTAGCTCGATCGAATGTCCGTCGCCGACACCGACGTATGCCTGATACATCTTTACGTTCTCGTATCCGACTACTTCCGATATCCAGGGCGTTTCGGAAACAGCGGGAGCGCGTTCGATGGTCATACCGAGTACTCGGGTGTAGAAATCGAGGGCTTTATCGAGGCTTTCGACGATAAATCCGGTGTGGTAGATGTTGTGAATTTTGGGCATGGGGTTGGGATTATTTGGCGTTGGTTCTGAAGAGTTTGCTACGTAGCGTTTGGTCGCGCTCGTCATCGGATGACTCGGCTCCGCGTCGCAATTCTCCTACCCTAGCCCTTCCGCCTGGAAGGGGACGTTGGTTCCTGAATTAGATTCGGTAGTACCGCTCGGCGTTTTCGCGGAAGAGTTTTTCTCGCTCGGTGTCGGTGAAGTCGGAGGTTATTTCGTCGTAGGCGTTCCAGACGGTTGCGTAGTCGCTGAAGAGGCTGTCGACTGGGAAGTTCGAGGCGAACATGCAGCGGTCGACGCCTAGAATGTCGATCATATCGAGTACGAACGGTGCGATCGATTCGGTGGTCCACTGATTATCTAGCATCCCGAGTGCAGAGATTTTTCCAGAGATGTTCGGGGCGGTTCCTAGAGCTTCGAGTCCTTTGCGCCATTCGCGCAGTTCGCCGGGCGTTCGTCCGATGGGCATTGCGGCGTGGCCGAGTACGATTTGGACTTCGGGAATATCGTTGGCTAACTTGGCTGCTTCTTGAAGCTGCCATGGCCAGATTTGCACTTCAAACGAGCCGTTGAATTTTTCGAGTAGTTTGAATCCCGAGAGCCATTGGGGATCGCTCATTAGGTTTCCGGCTTCGGCGAATCGGAAGTTTGGCTTATCGTCGGACCAGTTGAGCATGTGTCTTATGCCTCGCCAGTTGGCGTGGGCGGCGTGTCGCTCTAGCGTCGCTTCGACGTTGGGATCGGAGAGATTTGCGTAGGCGATGATGGCGTTGGGCATGCCTTTTGAGTTGGGATCGTCGGCTACCGATTGCAGCCAAGCGGTTTCGCCAACGGGGTCGGCGTTGTGGTCCCATTCAGCCTGTACGTGAACTGATTTCACGAGCGGAATGTCTTTTGCTCCTTCGTGGAGATCGTCAATAAGCCATGATTTTCGAATTGCTGAGTAATCGCCGACGAAGTGGTCGATTGGTTCCATGAGCCACGGGTAGGGATTATTTTCGAGATCCCAGAGGTGATGGTGCGTATCGATGAATTCAGGTAGCAACGTGTTGCGCTTTCTGGTGGTGCCATGGGCACGTTTTCCAAGAGATCAGCTGGGGTTGGTTGAATCGCTAGTTCGTTCTTCGGGTCGTTGTTGAGGCGCAGTTTAGCCAGATGTTGACTGCCGTGCGTTATTACATCCCGTGTTGTGGCGCCGGGTTCGCGTAAGATGCCGGTTGTATTGCACGAGCCGGATAAGCCCGGCAATACGGGCTGCTTCAGGAGCAAACTAGTGTCAGGATCGATTGAAAATTCGTTTGATCTTCAGCCAAACAAGTTGGCGGGATCGGTTGAGGAGTTGCTGCGCGGTGTTGATGTCGCAGGAGAAATCGACGCGGCTGATTCTCGCTCTGGTGCCAAGCTTGAGCGGGTTGAGATCGATGGCGAAAAGTTCGTTCTCAAGCGAATAAGCTGGTCGCAGGACTGGCTGATGCGTACTTCAGACGATACGGCGGGCTGGACGGCTCGGGCTTGGGAGTCGGGAATCATGTCGCACATTCCAGATTCAATCGACCACACGACGGTGGGTGCTGCGCGTTGGGCAAGTGCAGAGGGTGCGGATACGGCGGTACTGATGCGGGATGTTGTTGGAATAGTTCCGGACGGTGATTCGGTTGTGCCGCTTGATCAGCATTTGCAGCTGATTGATCGGATGGCTGAACTGCATGCGCACTTTCTGGGGTTCAGTGGTGTTGAAGGGTTGATGCCGCTCGAAAATCGATTGCTTTTCCTCTCGCCAAACGTTGCGAAGAAGGAACTTGAATACGACCCGACAAGCCAGATCCCCGGTTTTGTTATCGAAGGGTGGAAGCAGTTCGCTGAAAAGGCGCCCGAATTATCTCGGGTTGTGCTGCCACTACTTGATGATGTTTCGCCCTTGGTGAAAGCCATGCAGGAGACGCCTTTTACGTTCATGCACGGTGATTGGAAGGCGACGAATCTTGGTACGTCTGAGGATGGCAGAACGATTTTGATCGATTGGGCGTTTCCAGGATTTGGGCCGGGGTGTGGCGAGCTGGTTTGGTATTTGGCGTTGAATGCGGCGCGTAACCCGCAGTCGAAGGAAGAAACTATCTCGGTTTATCGAAATGCGCTCGAACGGCATGGTGTTGACGGTGCTCCGTGGTTTGATCGACAGCTTGAATTGGCAATTTTGGGCGTTATGGTGCAGTTCGGATGGGAGAAGGCGCTGGGCGGTGGGGACGAGTTTAAGTGGTGGAACAAAGCTGCGAGAGCGACGAGATTATGAGTTGAAAAGGTTCAATAATGCGAATTGACCCAGCTAGTGCTGAGCCCGAAATGATTGCAGGTGTTGCTGATTTCTCGGGCATGAAAGTATTGGAAGTCGGCAGCGGCGACGGTCGGATGACTTCGATGATTGCGCATCAAGCGTTGAGCGTGCTGTCGATTGATCCTGATGCCGATGCGATTGCTGCGGCAATCGAACGGGCTGAGACTTTGGGCATGAATAACGTCGAGTACCGGGTTGAAGACATTTGCACTATCCAATTAGAGCCGGGCGAGTTCGATTCGGCGTTCCTTGCTTTATCGCTCTGATGAATTCCTTCTGAGGGCGTCGGCGACGCTCTGAGGAACATTCACTCTTCTGTGCGGGAAGGTGGGATGCTGGTTGATATTCATCCGGTGGCTGATCACAAGCATGTGAAGTACGAGCATGATGGCGAGTGGCTCGATGGGGGTCTAGTTAAGCGATCGTTGGAGTTTTTTCCGGACATAACATCGAGCGAAAAGGTACTGGAACGAACGGTGGAACTTGGACTGTTCGAGCCTACTTCGCACGAAACTTATGCTCGAATCGACTATGTGGAGTCGGTCGAAGATTGGGAGTCGTACATCACCCGGCCGAAAACCGAGGGGTTTTCAGGGAATGATGATCTGATTTCCGAAGCACTGAAACGTCTCGCCAATGGCCAAGAGTGCCTACGAGTTCACACGGAGTTCAACGTCGCGACGTACGTTGCGAAGTAAAGCCGGGATTGAAGACTTGAATCTGCATAGCTACCTCGATAGGGAGTTCGCCGGTGGTGAGTTAGCCTATTCCCCGTGTAGTTCAATGCCGTAATTTCGTGAGTAGATACAGAAGGTGTGGCTAGATCATGACGAAGACGAAATTTACCGTTTACATCGCAACGAGTCTGGACGGGTTTATCGCTCGGACGGACGGTCGGCTTGATTGGCTTGAGGGTAGCGATTCGGGGGATCGCGATGAGGCTGGTGTTGATACCGACGATATGGGATTCGGTGAATTTATCGAGTCGGTCGATACGTTGGTGATGGGTCGTAACACGTACGAGTTCGTAGCTTCGAGCGGGATATGGGCGTATGGCGACACTCGACTGGTGGTGCTGAGTACGACTCTTGGTGCCGACACC